>CAMLOU010000011.1 GCA_946481735.1 uncultured Cellvibrio sp. | reverse complement strand
GTTTGTGTTGAAGTCGCCGGTGAACAAGACGGCTTTACCGGTGGGGTAGCGGATGCGAAATCCAGTCATCCGTAGACGATTACGGCAGCCAGAGCCGGGGTTTAGATCTATCCCCGGCAACACCTACCCCCAATTACTCATTGCCGGGCTTTGTCGTCCTTGGTGAATTTATTCAGCCACCGGTAAGGCACTGGTTTTAGGAGTGGCTTTCTTTCGTCCGTTCAACATCCACCCGATCGGCGTCCAGCGGACCAACGCGATATAACTCACGGCTCCAATTGCCAATGTGATGCCAACTGACGCCGTGTATTTCGCCAGCAAGCTCCAGTCCTGATCCATTAACTGATACTGCACCGCAAATAACAGGGGCAAATGGATAATGTAGATCCAGTAAGAACTGTCCGAGAAAAAACGCATGACCGCATTGTGGGCATTTAAATAACGTTTGCCGAGCACCAGGCAGACCAGCGTCATCCAGACCGAAATATAGGCTTCACAGGTTTTCAATAGCAGGTTTAATGGGAACTCGTTGGGCACGGGCGGAAAGCTGATTTGCTTGGGAATAACATAATGATAAAGCGCATAGGCCAGGATACCCGCCACGAACAACGTCCAACCATAGGGCTGAAATTTTTCAATGAATTGCTCAGCACGAAATATCCAATAGCCAAGGGCAAAGAACACCCCGAAGAAACCGAACGACCATAATTGCGGCAACAACTGATCCGGCGCAGGAAAAGGCGATGAAACAGACATAAGTGCCGGCAACAGCAACAGCGGAAATAGCAAGATAAAGCGCAACGGCTTGATATCATTAAACCGGTTAAATAATCGTGTCCAGTGCAGGTAGCTCAACGCCCAGGTCAGGATGCAAAAAAACATCAGGTTGTATAAGAACCATAGATGCATCGTGGAAAACGGTGGCGGCTGCGAGCCGGGTGTTGCGATGGCTTGGCTAATCATCAGCAACATGGGCGATTTATTTTCCACCGTCGCAACCGCCGACATCATTGGTGCCACAATCGCCCACAAACACAACGGCAAGAAAATAATAAACGGCAACAGGATTCGTTTGGCGCGATTGGCCAACATGCCGCCCATACCGCGTTTTCCCACTAGGTAGGCGACAAAAAATCCGGCTATCACAAAAAAAACCGGCATCCTGAACAAATGTGAAAACCAACTCACTATATCGACGACGTCAGATTGTTGACTATCTGCCGTCAACCAAAGGTGATGCAACATCGGGCTGTAGGCAAGCGCGGCGTGAAAAAAGACACCGCCGATCATCGCCAGTGCGCGCAGATTATCAAGATAATGCAGACGGGTTCTTTCGGTCTGTAGCTTTTCATAGACGTGCGAAGACTCTGTGGAATTCATGATGACCACCTCTTGAGACGATTAGGGAATCCCTGACGAATCAGGGTGAAGCGCTTGTTAGAAGAAGACTTTCTTTCGGGATCGGAAATACAGGGTGCCGAATAGCAGCAGGAGGATCGCGAGAATTTCGCCGGATAGAACAAGCGTTGCCGTATCGGTCCAGATAAAATTTTCGCCTTGACTAATACCGATATTCGGTGAGCGGGCTAAAAAATATAACGCAGGATTTAGCAAGCAATTGAGACCAATCATCACCATCAGAAACGCGGCTTCAGTTTCCGTAAACATGGTGACGCTCCAGCAGATGCAGTGATTTACAGCAATCAACACACACACCAGCAGCGTAAAAGCCAGGAGCCCATCCGGTAAGGGTGTCAGCAGGATAACACCCGTTGTCACCATGACCAACAACAGCCAGGGCACAAAGAAGAGCACCATATTCGATAAAAATTTTGCCATCGCATAATCGGCGGGCGACACTGGCAAGCTCATCACAAACGCCAGGGTTTGTTCTTTTCGTTCATTGATCATGGTGACGGATAACTGGTGGTTGCCCAAGGCCACTAACATGGTGATGAACATGATGGAACCCATAAAGAATTGCCATTCGCCCAGGCTGAGGATGCTCAACGATAAGATGCCGCCGCCGGTATAAATCGCGAGTAATTTTCGGTTCAGGTACCAATCTTTATAAACCAGTTGCTTGATAACCGGCATGTTCAACGTGAAGCGATTCGCTGACGGACGGATACTGACGGGATCGTTATTTGCGGTGTCGATTACCGGGTTCATTGTTTCGCTATCTCCCTCACACTCGCGATAAAAATTTGCTCCAATGTCATCCGTTCCACCTGTGATACCTGCAGCCCTTGCGCGCTGAGTCTGGCGAGCATGGCTTCGTCAAAACCTCTGATTTTGATTTCATGGAGCGAACCGTTACTTTTTAATTCTGCCACGCCGGGTAAATCCAACGGCCGATTGAGCGTGCCCGAGCACATGACTCTGCGCCATCCTTCGATATAGGTTTCCTTATCCTGACAGGCCAGGGTTTTTCCCTTATGTAAAAAGGTGATCGAATCCGACAGCTGCTCTACATCCTGTGTGCTGTGCGAGGAAAATAATACGCTGCGATTTTCATCGCGTAGGATTTCGGCTAATTCAGACAGGACTTCGTAACGCGAGACCGGATCAAGACCGGTGGTAGGCTCATCCAGAATGACCAGGCGCGGGCGCCGCGCCAGCAATAGAATTAAACTCGCTTTAACGCGCTGGCCATGTGAATAGCCGCGGGCTTTTTGCTCGGCATTCATATCGAATTTTTTTAATAGATGCTCTGCATAACGTGGGTCCCACGAAGGGAAAATCGATTGGATAAAGCGCATGTGCCAACGCAGATTTTCCGCGCCGTACAAACGCATATCTTCGGCGGCGTAACCAATATTTTCCTTTGCCAGAACCTGGTGCTCCGGCAGACGGTATCCCAGCACGCTGACGTTGCCTGCGTCCGGTTGGATCAAGCCCAGCACCAAACGAAGCATCGTGGACTTACCGGCGCCATTCACACCGACCAATCCCATCACCTGCCCCACCGGCAAGTTCAGGTTGAGATTATCCAGATAAAACTCCGGATAACGCTTGCAGACCTGATTAAATTCAATAGCGTTTTGCATAACCCTATCCCAATAATTCCATTAAACATGTTGTGCTAGCGAACTTTGCCCAATGCTTTTTTAACCTGCGCCAGGATCTCCGTATCGCTCAAACCCAATCGCTTCATGCAGCTAATAAAATTGTCCAAGGTCTTTTCCAGTTCGGCTTTCGTTAATTCCGTGGTTAAATCAGCGCTGTCTGCCACAAAGGATCCGCGCCCGGCCTGGGTCACGATCACCCCTTCCTGTTCCAGTTCGGTATATGCACGTTTGACCGTAATAACACTCACCTTGGTGACAACACTCAATTCCCGAATGGAAGGCAAGGGATGCCCTGCCGGCCAATCGCCCGCGCGAACCTTTTGCTTTATTTGCTCCATGATCTGCAGATACATGGGCCGACTATCATTCTGCGAAAGAAATAATGCTTCGGTCACGCAAACCCCATCTGTATATATACGATATGCACAGTATATACAGATATACACAGCTGGCAAGCAGTTTAGTCAGGTTTGTTGAGGAAGTATCAGGAAAGGAGGAGTTTCGCGGACAGCGTTTTGAAAAGACGGCAGAGGCACCGTTAAACGAACTGCCGTTATCAACCGGGTTGATTTCTGATGCGGAACAAGGGGTTAGGCTCGAATTTTTTCACGTCGAGCCAAACAATCACGGCCGGGGCGTCACCTTAAGCAACCGCCCTTCCCGGCTATCCGTTAGTAAATAAATTGCTCCATCCGGACCGGTACGCACAGCGCGAATACGTTCGTTCATATCGGCAAATAAAATATCAACTTGTTCAGCGCCTTTGTCCGTAAGGCGAACGCGGTAAACCGCTTTGGCAGCAAGCGCGGCGACCAGCAAATCCCCCTGCCACTCGGGGAATAAGGTTCCTTGATACAAGGTCATATCCGCAGGCGCGATGGACGGCGTCCAGTAAAGTAAGGGAGCTTCGAAACCCGAGAGGTCAGTAAACGGTGTAACCCGCGCGCCGGTGTAATCAATGCCGTGGCTGACCAAGGGCCAGCCGTAATTGCGGCCAGCGCGAATCCAATTGATTTCATCGCCACCTTTGGGGCCGTGTTCATTCGCGAGAATACGATGGTGTTGATGGTCGTAAACCAGCCCTTGCACGTTGCGATGACCCAGGCTGAATAATTCCGGTGCGGCATCGGTTTGATCAATGAAAGGATTATCCGCGGGCGCGCTGCCATCGGCATTCAAGCGCAGAATCTTGCCCAGATGATTGCGTGGATTCTGGGCTTCTTCGCGATAATCAAAACCATCACCCAAGGTCAAAACCAGCGTGTTATCCGGCAAGAAAGCCATACGCCCGCCGTAATGGGCGGCGCCCTTGCGCATAGGTTTTGCAGCAAAGATCTGCTGCGTGTTGTGCAAATTGTTGTTATTCAACTCCGCGCGCGCTAAACACAAGGTATTCGCATTGTGAGTACCGCAGGTGTAGCTGAGATAAACCTGCCCACTGCTGGCAAAATCCGGGGCGAGTAATACATCGAACAAGCCGGATTGACCTTGTGCAAAAACCTCAGGTACGCCACTCACGGCATGCAGCTTGCCCTCCAGATCCAGTAACCGCAAACGCCCGGGTCGCTCGCTGATGAGTAACCGACCATCCGGTAAAAAAGCCAGGGACCAGGGAAATTCCAACCCCTCGGCAAGGGTGTCGATACGAAAATTTTGCTGGCTATGCACCGTTAAACTGGCCACAAAAATCAGGCTGGCAACCACTGCACGAAGCAAACTCAACATACGTCACCCCGGCGATATCCTCGCGCAAAAAACCAACCACCCAATGCACCACCGCTCATCATCAATAAAGTACCGACAATACCTCGCGTCGCAGCGATCAAGGTCGGCATAGGCGCAAAAGCATCGACCAATTTGAAGGTTATTAATAACGATAAAGCACCAGCGGAAATAAAAATCAGATAGCGAAGGCGAGGCCAATGTCGGGTAAGAAAATGTGCGAACAACAACGCGGGAATAAACGCGGTAAACACCATGGCGACATACACCGGACCAAAACCCAGCAGATCCTGAATGGTGACATCCAGGCGTAACGCCGGTGGGATTTCTGCACCGAGGTTAATCAGTGCCGCCAAGTTGATTTGGGTTTGGGCGATGCAGCCGGTGACAGCGGCTATCAGAACGGCTTGGACAAAGTAGGCCAATCTGGATATTAATGTATTGTTTTCGCGTCTTCGTATTCTTGGCATGACGGTTGAGTTTTTCGCTCCAGATTTATTTGAGTGGCACACCATCCCAATTTTTACGTCGTGAGTTCAGCAATACGCTTTATACGATCAAATACCAGATGCTCACGGCCGGTGTCACCGGCCGCCAAGGATTGCACAGCGTATGCGATATCTGGTGAATCGAGTAACGTTCTAAATTCAAATGCCAAATAACTCTTCACATCCGCTGCTGCATTGCGTATTTCTTCAAACAGCTCAACGCGGCCATCAACCAGGTTAAGAATATCCTCAATATCCCGGCTACCAAGCCAATCACTCTTCCCGCGACCTTTAAACGCTTCGAATTTGGTCGCCAGAAAATAAACTGATTTCACCAATCTGATCGTGATCTTTTCACTCATTGAAAACGGCTGCGCTGTTTGTAATGCCGCTTTATACCAACGATTAGTAAAGCCCAGCGCATTGGCCTCATCCGGCATAAAATCGACTTGCAAATCACCGAGCCGAAAACGGCAATTCACCTCGTCATCCATTGATATACGAAAGCCCCGGGTAATCAGTTGTTCACTGAATGCATGCCAACCGGTGTAGCCCAACACATGGATAATAAGATCAACATCATCCGTATATCGCACCGACTCTTTACTCATCTCATCGGTAATGAATAATCCCGTGGTACACCCACCCACAAAGGCGACTTGTGGTAACAGTTCATTGCCTAACGCCTTCGCAACCATCAGTATCATGTCGCGATGCGCATTGTTGGTACTCACAGAGTAAATTCCTTTTCGAGCAGTTGTGTTGCAAGATGCACTTCTCGAGCGTTACCGATACGAATGGCATCAACTAAAGCAAGTAGTTCATAAAGCTTGGCATCAGCTTTTGCCGCTAGCGGAACAGACTTGAAGAGGGGCGCGATGGCTTGGCCTTTATGCCGTCCTGTAGCATCCGGCCAAACGGTGATCATCTCACCCGCAGACATTAGTCTTCCCGCCATCGCGGGCGCAGCAAAAGCAGTCGGCATACCGCGCACTAATTCGGCGGGTTTTACTGGAAATACATATCTAATGCCATGAAGCAAAAAGCCCAACAATGCTTTGCGATTTACTCTGGGTAATCCCGTTTGATGATCGCGCGCAGCTAGCCCGGCGTGAATGCAACGATTAAGAGCCGCACTTAATTCCGATTTGCTAATTCCTGTCGTAGCCTCTAGTTGGCGCATACTGTATTGGGTATCTGCTCCTGCATCTGCTGATTTTTCCAGGCTCAATAGCTTGAGCAACAGCACTATGTCCTGACCTTTCATTGCACATTCACCTGTCATTTCGGACGCATAATCTATGTCCTCTGTTTCTGGACAAAGGACATGTTAGCGGTTTGCTGGAAAAATGCAATTGGTGACAAGATCATTTCCTATCTTGTTTTCACTCTCTTCGGAAAATCACCTACCCCCTCATCCGTTCGCTCCACCTTTTGAATCGTGCCGTCTTCATTGAAATGAATATATTCCGCAGCGACATGGCGCTGCTTTTTATCACAGGCAGAACCCGGGGTTTTCAGCCAGCGGTGGTAGAACAGAATCCAGTGGCCTTTGTATTCAACAATAGAATGATGGTTATTTGCGCTGGCTTCTTCTTCCATAATCACGCCCTTATATGTCCACGGCCCGGTGGGCGACTTTGCCATGTAATACGTGAGCACCCGATTATTTTCGGGCATGGTGAAATAGTAGATACCGTTACGTTTAAATACCCAGGGACCTTCCATCTTGGGCTCGTAGCCGCCCATATCCATCTTGATGAAATCACCTTTCACGCTGAGTAAATCGTCAGCCATTTCGGCCACGTAGTAGTCGTGATTCATGCCGTGAAAATAGAGATAGGCTTTGCCGTCGTCATCGATAAACAGGCTGGGATCATTGGCGTAGGGCTTTTTCCACAAGGGTCCGCCGATGGCATCTTTGAAGGGGCCGGCGGGGGAATCGCTGACGGCAATGCCGATGCCCATCCATTTGGTACTTTTTTCCGGATTGACGCGATCTTTAAAGCCGGTACCGGCGGGGAAAACCAAATAGTATTTGCCGTTTTTATAAGCCGCATCCGGTGCCCAGGCGAAGTCATCGGCCCAGGTGAGGTCATCCACCGATAAACTGGGGCCGTGATCGGTCCAGTTCACTAAATCAGATGACGAGAAGGTGTGCCAGTCTTTCATGTGGAAATCTTGCTGGCATTCCTGATCATGAGAGGTGTACAGGTACATCTTTCCATCGGCCCACACGTGAGCGGACGGATCGGCGGTTTTGATATTGCTGCCAAAATCCAGCGGGTTTTGCGCGATGGCCATGGAAGAGCCAAACGTGAAGAGACATAGCACTGTGGTTAGGTTGATTTTATTCATGGTTATCGTTCCTGCCGTCAATGAACATCATTGACCTCTACCATGCCGAGGTTGCACCAGGCATTCCGGGATCTGCGTCTCCGGTTATTGCGTTGGCATAACCTTAACCTACCCTCAGGCGATTTCCCACGTTTTTTGAGCGGAGGTTATTCCGCATTTGCACCGAGCTTCTCCAGTTTTTTCAGCCATTTTTCTGCGTCGTCTTTTTTCAGGTTGCCCGCCATACCGATCAGGGTTTCGTTCACCGGACTGAAGCCGACAAACCCGAGGATATTGCGCTCAAGCGATTTCACGCTGTGGGCACGGAAGTACCAACGGTACACCACCGCCGGCATGCCCATGGTCACCACCACGCGCGCGGAACGGCCCGTGAGCCCTTTGTTGGCAAAGGGATTTCCGTCATCTTTATAAAAGGCATAACCGGGGCGGGCAATTTGTTCAAGGAACGCTTTTAACAGGGCCGGCATATCGCCCAACCAGAGCGGGAAAAACAGCACCACGTGCTTGGCCCATTTGATATCTTGCTGCGCCGGCAAAAGCGCTTCCGGTGTGGCGCTATACTCCCAGTCCTGCTGGCTGCGCAAAAACGGGAAATCCAGTTGCCCTACATTAATTTGCCGGACCTCATGGCCGGCTCCCGTAGCGCCTCTTTTGTAGGCCATCTCCAAAGCATGGCACAGGTGATGTCCGGCACCGTCCGGGTGTCCTTGTATGAGTAAAATTCGCATAATCGCATCCCCCATTTTGGTTGCGTCAGCCACCAAAATAATCCTATCTGCAATCCAGGAAGTTGATTTGAGACAAGCGCGAAGGGAATGGGAGAAACATTGGCAGGGGAAGCATTTTGAGTGGTTGATGCCGTCTATGAGAAGTGAGGAAACCATAGCGACGACAGGTGATGGTTGAATCCGAGCATGCGAACCCCGGCGAGCCAGGGCGCATGCTCGGCCTGCTGGCTTACCAGGCTTTGTACGGCAGGAATTTTCCATTCAAATTGATGATCACCCGATCACCTTTCGGGTTTTCTTCCTTGCCGATGTCCATAGAAAAATCGATGGCGCTCATGATGCCGTCACCGAATTTCTCGTGGATAATTTCCTTGATCGTCGGGCCGTACACACCGATCATTTCATACAAGCGATAGATCAGCGGATCTTGCGGAATCGCATCGCCCCAGGTTTTGGTCGGACATTGCATCAGCGCAGCTTTGGCGCTTTCCGGCAGATCAAAGACCTTGCACAAGGCTTCGGCTTTTTCTGCGGGTGCGCTGTTCATACCCAGGCATACGGAGGTCGTCCACACGGGCGACATGCCGATACTGTCAGCAACACCTTCCCAGGTCAGGTTCATCTTTTGTTTCGCGAGGATAATAGCTTCTACAACGTCTTGCTTTTTCATGGCGTGGTGCTCCTAGGCATTAACGGCGTGCGCAGAAATCGTTTGTGTTTGCTGCGCATCCTGTTTTGGATTAACGGTTGTGGGGTTAATGTTGATGGGAAAATGTTGTACACCCGGTTCGGCCTTGATGGTCTTGGAGCGGTTCACTAAAAAATCCACCAGGTAGTTGCGAATCTGGTAATAGCCGGGGTGATGAATAATCTCCGCGCGTTTACGTGGTCGCGGCAAATCGACCTGGACCGATTCTGCAATGACGGCGCCGGGGCCATTACTCATTAATAAGATTCGATCAGCCAATAACATGGCTTCGTCGATATCGTGGGTGATCATGAACACCGTTTGCTGGGTTTTATTACAGATATTGGTTAGCTCATCCTGAATAACACCACGCGTCAATGCGTCCAGTGCGCCGAAGGGTTCATCGAGCAACAGTAACTTTGGTTGCGTTGCAAAAGCGCGTGCGATGGAAACCCGTTGCCGCATACCGCCGGAAAGTTGCGCCGGTTTACGATTCTCGACACCTTGTAAACCCACCATCTCCAGATAGTCGCGGCTGTGTTGTTTGATTTTTTCCTTTGACCATTGCGGCCAGCGCGCACGCACACCGAAGATCACATTGTCCAGTGCACTTAACCACGGCAAGAGCGAATAATTCTGAAACACAATGCCGCGCTCCAGGCTCGGCCCGCTGATTTCCTTGCCATCCATGATCACCACGCCATCGCTGGGTTTATCCAGACCGGACAGTGAATTCATGATGGTGGATTTGCCGCAGCCGGAATGCCCAATGATGCAAACGAACTCACCTTTCTCAATAAAGAAGTTGGCGTTTTCAAACACCGTGAGCGAATCATTCGCCGTTTTGCCGCTGAAACGCTTGGCAAGATTTTGTACCTGTAGAAAATGTTTATTCATAAATTACTCGTCGTACTGCACCAGTTTCGTTGCGCCGGTAAGCAATAAATCCAAAATCATACCGACGATGCCGATCATCAGGATCGAGAAAATCACGCTGGTTAAATCCAGGTTATTCCACTCATTCCACACGTAGTAACCAATGCCGGTTCCGCCCACGAGCATCTCCGCCGCCACAATGACTAACCAGGCAATACCGATCGAAATTCGCATACCAGTCAGGATGGTCGGTGCCGCTGCGGGAAGGATGACGGTAAACGCCGTACGCAAAGGTGAAAGTTCATGGGTGCGCGCTACGTTGATCCAGTCCTCGCGCACATTGGCGACGCCGAATGCGGTGTTGAGCAGCATCGGCCAGATCGAACAGATAAAAATCACAAAGATCGCGGAGGTTTCCGAATCCTTGATGATGAACAGCGCGAGCGGCATCCACGCCAGTGGTGAAATCGGCCGCAATACTTGTATGTAAGGATTCAAGGCGCGGTACATCAGCGGCGACATGCCGATTAAAAAACCAATTGGCATCGCCACTAACACCGCCAGAAAAAATCCACTCAGCACGCGATAGATGGAATACCCCAATTGAATCCCGATGCCCTTATCGTTGGGCCCGGCGTCGTAAAAGGGATTGCTCAACTCTTCCCACGCGCGCACCAGGATGGCTGAAGGCGGTGGTACCCGCGCTTCCTGTTCGGCGCCACCCATCAGCAATTCATATTCCGACACGGCTTCCGTTGCTGCCGGTGCTTGTGCGTTTAATTCCCAGATGCCCAACACCAGAACAAGAAAACTCAGCGATACAACGAGCGCACGTAGATTGATGCTGCTCATTTAACTTCTCCGAATGGCAAAACTGTCAACGTAGGCTTCGGGTTTGGTGTAATCAAACTCTTTGCCCATGATGAAATAGTTTTTGTTGGTCGAGGTCGGCACGGTGTAGCCCAGTTCTTTCATGACTTTTTCACAATCGGTTGCGAGATACACTTCCTGCGCAATTTTTTGGTAATCCACATCACCTTTTACATAACCCCAACGCTTCATCTGGGTAAGAATCCACACCGCCATGGAATGCCAGGGAAAAGGATCAAAATCGATGCGGTCCGGTACATTTTTCACTTCACCCAAGCCATCGGCATAACGCCCCAGCAACACTTGTTCGATCACCGGAACCGGTTGGTTAAGATAATTTGCCGGCGCAATCGCGGCAGAGATTTCCTTGCGGTTTTCGTGTTTGGCGGAGTAGTGCGTAGCTTCCACAATGGATTTCAACAAGGCGCCGTAGGTGTTGGGGTTGGTCAACGCAAATTCCTTACTACACGCAAACGCACAACAAGGATGGCCTTCCCAGATATCTTTGGTCAGCGTGTGGATAAAACCTACTTTTTCCCACACGGCGCGTTGATTAAACGGATCGGGCGAGAGATAGCCGTCAAGATTTCCCGCACGCAAATTGGCAACCATCTCGGGCGGCGGTACCACACGGATCTGGATATCTTTATCCGGATCGAGGCCGTGCTCAGCGACGTAATAACGCAATAAAAAATTGTGCATAGAAAACTCAAACGGCACACCGAATTTGAAACCTTTCCATTGCTTGGGGTCGCGTTTATCTTTGTGGTCCACGTGTAACACAATGGCCTGGCCATTAATGTTTTCCACTGCTGGCATGATGAAGGGTTTCGCGGTAGAACCCACACCCATACTCATCGCAATCGGCATGGGCGTCAGCATGTGCGACGCGTCATACTCACCCGCCAGGGATTTATCCCGCGCAACCGCCCAACCCGCCGTCTTGATCACTTCAACATCCAAACCGTGCTTGGCATAAAAGCCCATGGGATGCGCCATGATGATGGGCGTCGCGCAGGTAATGGGTACAAAGCCCACTTTAAGATTTTTCTTTTCCAGCGGGCCGCCCGCTTCTTTTGCAGCGGCTTTGATAGCTCCGAGCGGAATCACACTGGAGAGCGCAGCGGCCAAAGTCCCGCCGCCAATTGCCTGCAAGAAACGCCGGCGACCACCGTCATCCTGATTAAACACCGCGCGCACAATCGCGTTCTCCACCGCGCGATCCATATAATCTTCAACCGATTGCAGATCCGTTGTCTCGGTCGTGACAGGCCGGTTATGTGCTTCATTTTGCTCAAGCGCTTGCGAGTAACTTTTTTGGTCAGTGGCAGCCTGGCAAGTGGAGCAGCTGCAACCTTTGGTATGGATCAACGAGACCTTGCTGTCGTAAGGATTACCCAAACTCTTGTTACTCATAACGCCCCCTTTTAATGCGCACAGCACCAAGTTACGGCAGCCATCGCGCGGAATTATTTAAGAAGTTGTAGTTACTGTTTTACGGCTATGAGGGCTATTGCGAGCTTTGTGCCAATCTTTTCTATTCCTTCAACTCCCTGATTTTCATTGTTTTTTTATTTAGCTTCGGATTTTGGTTCGCCACGATTTTTCGTGGTTAACGAAATGTCGTTGCACTTGGCACGATTTTTCGTTGTTGATCCTTAAGAGACACAGGGAGACGAGAAAGCGCTTCGTTGGCGCTTGCGAGACCATCATCGGCATGAATGCCGATGATGAGCCTACAGGGATGTATTCACGGCGTGTCTCGCAAGCGCCAACGGAGCGCTGCCACCTCTCTCTTCTCAAAATTGGACTGTGGACGCATTGGGTAGAGGTTTCTGACCACCTTCACGTTGAATGAATAACTATGAACGACATCATGCTCGATCAAGCACCTGAAGCCATGGCGTTGATCAACCCCTGGCAAGACCGGTTTGTGTTTATCAATCAATTAACCTGTGATTTGTTAGGGTGGGATCGCGATGCATTAATTTCCCAGCCTGTCAGCCGGTGTTTTAAAAATTCGCTGCCGAGTTTGCACGTGTTCACACAGGCGGTATTACACAAAGGCAGCAGTTTGATCGACGACATCACCATCACCACGGCCGATGGCCGCGAGATTGAATTGGAGATCAACGCGTCTGTCACCAGCGTTGAGAATCAACAATTAATTTGTTTGTGCCTGCGCGACCGGGATTTTTATCAACAGTGGCGCATGCATGCAAACGCGCAGCGTCATCACAAATTCGGATTGTTGCAGTGGCAACGCATCCATCAGGTTTTCCAGGATATTGAAAAGGAAAACCAATTAATCCTGAGTGCGGCGGGTGAAGGTATTTACGGTGTTGATGCCGAAGGTCGCGCAACCTTTGTGAACCCCGCAGCAGAGCGAATCCTGGGTTGGAAAGCGGAGGAATTAATCAGTCGTAATATCCATGTGGCGATTCATCACAGCCACACCGACGGCTCGGATTATTGTATGCACGATTGCCCAATTTTTGCTGCATTTAAAGATGGCACGGTGCGGCGTGTGGACGACGAGGTTTTTTGGCATCGCGATGGCCGACCGATTCCGGTGGAGTATACGAGCACACCGATTATGGACAACGGGCACCTGGTCGGGGCGGTGGTGATATTCCGCGATGTCTCGGATCGCAAACTGGCGGAAAGTAAATTGCGTAAGGCACTCGAAGAAGTTGAGCAGTTGAAGCATAAACTGGAATTGGAGAATGCTTACCTGCAGGAAGAAATCAGCGAGGGCTACAACCCCCATCATATTGTCGGGCGGAGCCCGGCGGTGCAACAAATTGCCTATCAAATTCAATTGGTCGCCCCCACCGTGGCAACGGTATTGATTACCGGTGAGTCGGGTACCGGTAAAGAATTGATTGCCCGCGCTATTCACAGCGCCAGCGAGCGCAACAGCCGGCCATTGATTCGGGTTAACTGCGCCGCCATTCCACAGGATTTATTTGAGAGTGAATTTTTTGGTCATGTGCGCGGTGCATTTTCCGGCGCAGTCACGGATCGTCTCGGACGTTTTGAAGTGGCTGATGGCGGCACCCTGTTTCTCGATGAAGTGGGTGAATTGCCCCTGGGCTTGCAGGGAAAATTATTGCGTGTACTACAGGACGGCGAATTCGAACGCGTAGGTGAATCGGTCACGCGCTCGGTCGATGTGCGAGTGATTGCAGCCACTAATCGACATTTAAAGCAGCTCGTGAAGGAGGGAAGATTTCGCGAGGATTTATATTTCCGGTTAAATGTTTTTCCTATTCGCTCAGTTCCCTTGCGCGAGCGACTGGAAGATATTCCCTTGCTAACAGCGCACTTTTTGCAAAAGACCTGTCAGCGTTTTCATAAACCGGAGTTAAAAGTCTCCATTGCCCAGATCCAGCGCCTGCAGCAATACGACTGGCCGGGTAACATTCGCGAACTGGAAAACCTGATTGAACGGCAAGTGATTTTAAGTCGGGGCGATAAGCTCGTGCTTGATGATCTCGCCCTGACGCGCGAGCCACCACAGGATGTGTTACCCCTCGTCGCTGAAACGATTACTGAACAGGACTACCGGGACCTACGTTACCAGGCCACGATAGATGCGTTGCGGCATACCAGGGGAAAACTTTACGGTGAAGATGGTGCGGCCCGGTTATTGGGTATCAAACCCACTACGCTGGCCTCGAGGATGAAAAAGATGGGAATTGATCGCCAGGCTTTTGCCTAGCAATGTCAGGAAGCATTGGTGATAGTGCTGGTGGGTGGATCTTCCTTCAACCATTCATGGGTAGAATTTTGCGCGTCCAGCCAGCGGATTAAAATCTCCCAGTCCTGGCGGTCGCGGGCGTGGCTTTGAAATGGATAATCCACGATGCCGCGCCCTTCACTGTAAGCGCGCACATAATTCTGCGTATCGCGCAGAGTGGCCGGGAAGGGAATATTCAAACTCAATAAGAATTTTTGCAGGCGCTCCCAGGCATTGGTCTGCTGCTTCACGCGATTGGCTACCACCGCAATCGGCCGGCGTTTGCGGCGCATATTCTGGGTCAGCAGTAATTCGCCGATAAAGCGCGCACTGGCACGAATATCAATGTCCGAAGGTTGCACAGGTACCACGATCAGGTCGTGATCCTGCACCAGATCGTCCAGGGCAGGGCCGGTCAAGCCTGGCGGCGCGTCGGTAATCAGCCACCGGGTCGGTTTGGGCGCTCGCCACTGGAAACTGCGCGTGGTGCGCGAGTTGGTTTCAATCTTGACGCCGTAGATGGAAGGCAACACCGGATCGCGATGGGTAACCCAGTAATGTGAAGATGACTGGGGGTCGGCATCGACCAGCACGGTTCGCTCACCGCGATGGGCAAGCCAGGCAGCGAGGTTGGTGCTTACCGTCGTCTTTCCCGCGCCTCCTTTTCCGTTAATCACCAGAATACGGCAGGCATTCAGGACTTGGATGGACACCATGGGCTCAGCAGAGGATCTTTGTTTATTAGAATGTTCAGGTGTGTCCATAACCCTCTCACGTGGTTGAGCCTGGTCGACAAGCCGGTGATGCTGTTGGAATGATACGTTATCGTTTAGTAAAAAAATGTGTCACAACGATATATATCGATTCTCACCGGTTAATGCAAACGCAATCCATTGATTCCTGTTAATCGCCAAAAAGAAAAGCCAACCCTTTTACAGATTGGCTTTGCTTCGTGTGGGCTTATGCCTTAACTCTTCTCACCTTTGGGATTACGTCTGTCACCCTTACGACGATCGTTGGCAATTCCTTCCGGAAGACCCCGACTTTTCCTGCGTCGATCCGGCGTCTGACGCTCTTCCAGCGCCTCCACGATCTGGCCCAGGGTTACCGCCTTGAGTTTTTTTTCACTCATTGATATTGCCTCTTGCTACACATTACGGGTTGAACTGGCTGGATGGGAGCCGTGTAATGAGTATAGACCATAGCAGCAATTCTAGACGTCGAGGTTAGCAACTGCTAACGCATTGGACTCGATAAACTCACGGCGCGGTTCCACGTGATCGCCCATCAATGTGGTGAAAATCTGATCAGCTGCAATGGCATCCTGAATACTTACGCGCAACATACGCCGAGTCTCCGGGTTCATCGTCGTTTCCCACAGCTGCTCCGGATTCATCTCACCCAACCCTTTATAACGTTGGATGTTGTAACCCTTGCGCGATTCCTTCATCAACCAATCAAGGGCTTCGGCAAAATTACTGACAGTTTGTTTACGCTCGCCCCGCTGGATGTACGCCCCCTCTTCCATCAGGCTCTCAAGGTTTTCACCCAAGGCAACAATCGATGCGTATTCCCCGGATTGGAAGAAGTCGTGATTGAAGGGGTAATGGTTGGAGATACCGTGGGCGATGATTTCGACCTGGGGCAGAAATAGATGGCGCTCACTGTCTTCACGCACGCTGATAATGTATTTCTGGCTGCCAGCACGCGTATCCAGGCTAAAGCGCGCCAGCATCTGATCACACCATTGCTGCATATGGCCCTGATCTGCCAGGTGTTCTGCCCGCAGCGAAGGCAGGTAAATCATCTTCTCCAGGACTTCCGATGGGTATAGCCGGGAGAGACGATCAATGGTCGCCATGACCTTGCGGTATTGGCCAACCAGTTTCTCCAGCGCCTCCCCGCTGATGCCGGGCGCGTCAGCATTCACGTGCAGGCTGGCACCTTCGAGAGCTGCCTGGGTCAGGAACTCCGTCATTGCCGCTTCATCTTTGAGGTATTGTTCCTGTTTACCTTTGCTGATTTTGTACAGCGGCGGCTGGGCGATATAGATATGGCCGCGTTCAATCAATTCGCGCATCTGGCGGAAGAAGAAAGTCAGCAACAAGGTACGGATGTGGGAACCGTCCACGTCGGCGTCCGTCATGATGATGATGCTGTGGTAACGCAGCTTCTCGGGGTTGTAATCGTCTTTACCAATCCCGCAACCCAAAGCGGTAATCAGGGTGCCGACTTCGGCGCTGGAGAGCATCTTGTCAAAGCGTGCCTTTTCTACGTTAAGGATCTTGCCCTTCAGCGGCAGGATCGCCTGGGTTTTGCGGGCACGGCCTTGCTTGGCGGAACCGCCCGCCGAATCACCCTCCACCAGGTAAACTTCGGATAGCGCCGGATCTTTCTCCTGACAATCTGCCAGCTTGCCGGGCAGGCCGGCGATATCCAGCGCGCCTTTGCGGCGGGTCATGTCGCGCGCCTTGCGCGCTGCTTCCCGGGCGCGGGCGGCTTCGATCATCTTGTTCACGATAGCGCGCGCTTCCGAGGGATTTTCCAGCAAATAGTCACTGAAAATCTGGTTCATCTCCTGCTCCACAGCAGTTTTTACTTCGGATGAAACCAGCTTGTCTTTGGTTTGGGATGAGAATTTCGGATCAGGCACTTTAACCGAAATGATCGCGGTTAAACCTTCACGGGCGTCGTCCCCGGTCGTCGCTACCTTGGCATTCTTGGCTAAGCCTTCTTTCTCGATATAGTTGTTCAGGCTGCGGGTCAACGCAGCGCGGAAACCGGCCAGGTGCGTACCGCCGTCCCGCTGTGGGATATTGTTGGTGTAGCAGTAGAGGTTTTCCTGGAACGAATCATTCCACTGCAGGGCGATCTCGACACCAATGCCGTCTTCCCGTTGCGCCGCAAGGATATGGATAACCTTGTTCATGGAACTCTTGTTTTGATTCAGGTATTCCACGAACGCCTTAAGTCCACCTTCGTACTGGAAGGTGTCTTCTTTGCCTGAGCGCTCGTCTTTCAGATGGATGCAGACACCGGAGTTAAGAAAGGACAGTTCACGCAGACGCTTGGCCAGCAGATCGTAGTGGAATTCAATATTGGTGAAGGTTTCCGGCGAGGGCTTGAAGTGAATCTCTGTGCCGGTCGTGGTGGTATCGCCTACCACGGTTAAGGGTGCCTGAGGAACGCCATGGCGATAAACCTGCTCGTGAATCTTGCCTTTGCGGCGGATTGTCAGTTTGAGTTCTTCTGACAGAGCATTCACCACGGATACCCCTACACCGTGCAAACCGCCGGATACCTTGTAGGTATTGTCATCGAACTTACCACCGGCGTGGAGCACTGTCATGATCACTTCCGCAGCTGACACACCTTCTTCGTGCATATCAGTGGGAATGCCCCGGCCATTGTCAGCGACGGAAACTGTTTCGTCGGGGTGGATAACAACTTTGATTTCAGTACAGTAACCGGCGAGCGCCTCGTCGATGGAGTTATCGACGACTTCGAAGACCATGTGGTGCAGGCCCGAACCATCATCGGTATCACCAATGTACATCCCCGGGCGCTTACGCACCGCATCCAGTCCTTTAAGGACTTTAATACTGGACGAGTCGTAAGTCTTCTCATCTGACATAGATTTATTCTCCGCTTGCTACGTAATCTGTCGCGTTTATCGTGAATTAGACAATCGCTTGAACATTCCCCTGTTCCACGTGGAACAGTTTTATCTCTGTGGCTGGCAATTCTTGCCAAGCATCCAATAAAGCTTGTTTCTCTACACCGGTAACAAATGTCTGGGTTTCCATAGCATCCAACCACCTCACCAGGAGACTACGGTGATGCTCATCAAGCTCCGCCGGTAGATCATCAATGAGGTAGATGCAGCGCCGGCCGGTTATCTTACTGAACAGGTAACCTTGGGCGATCTTGAGCGCGCAAACCAGGAGTTTTTGCTGACCTCTGGAAAGCACTTCAGCAGCCGGATATCCATTAATCGTTATACGAAGATCCGCTCGATGACTACCTACCTGTGTAAACCCTTGGCGTTTATCCCGCTCAAGGTTATCAGCGAGAATCGTTGCGTAATCTTTTTCTTGATCCCACCCGCAGTAGTACGTGAGGCTCACGCCTTCTATCGCGATAAACTCTTCCACAAGCGAGTAGAAGGTGTCGCAAAACTGACTCATGCACTCCTGCCGAAACACGTGAATTTGCTGGCTATACTGCGCTAACTCTTTATCCCAGGTGGCCAGTTCAAAGCGGTCCATTCTATCACGCCGGAGCAGGCTATTGCGGTGTTTGAGGCACCGCTGCGCATCTTTCCAGACCTGGAAAAAACCTGGTTCCACGTGAAACACCAACCAGTCCATAAACTGCCGCCGAATCTTCGGGCTGCCTTCCAATAAAAGAAACGTATCTGAATTGATCACCTGGAGTGGAAGATAAGAGGCCAGCATGGCCGCCGATGAAACTAACATGCCGTTAGCCTTGAATACAGCCTCGCCATTTGCCTGCCGATTTACCCCCACTGGCACCTCGGCGCCCTCAGCGTTCACTTTGCCAAAGACCGTGAATGATGTCTGGTGATGGTTAATTAAAGGCTTGTGCTTATGACTGCGGAAGGAGCGACCGACACCCAGGACATTAATTGCTTCCAGGATACTGGTCTTACCCGAGCCGTTTTCTCCGTATATGAGGTTCACTTGCTCGGAAGGCGTAATATCAACCGCGCCGAGATTGCGCAGATGCTGGATAAAGAGACGCTTCAAGGTCATAAGAAGGTCTCTTTAATGAGAGGAGGTAAGAGATAGCGAGCAGATGCCGAGCGCCCTAGAGACGCATCGGCATAACCACATACAGAGAATCACTGTTATCAGGCTCTTCAATCAAGGCGCTGCTATTGGCGTCAGAGAGAGTGATCTTGATATTTTCATGGCTGATCACGTTTGCCACATCCTGCAGGTAACTTACATTGAAGCCTACTTCCAGGGAATCTCCGGAATAATCCACGGTAACCTGCTCTTCCGCCTCTTCCTGCTCCGGGTTATTGGCGACGATAGTGAGCATACCGTCGCTCAGCAACAAACGCACACCGCGGTATTTCTCGTTGGACAAAATCGCCGTGCGACCGAAAGCCTGTTTTAACTCAAGACGGGAGCCAATAACCACCTTATTCCCGCCCCGAGGCAAGACCCGCTCGTATTCCGGAAACTTGCCGTCAACGAGTTTAGAGGTAAAGGTATATTCCGCAGAGGTCACGCGAATGTGATTGGCACTGAGGGTGATCTCTACCTGAGCAGTAGAATCATCGAGCAGGCGGGATAATTCCAGTACGCCTTTGCGCGGCAAAATGGCCTGAATAACATCGCCAGTATTTACCGCCACAGCGCGGGTACACATCGCCATACGATGTCCATCAGTCGCCACTACGCGCAACTGATCCTGGCGAACTTCCCACAACATACCATTAAGGTAATAGCGCACATCCTGTTGTGCCATGGCAAAAGCGGTTCGCTCAATAAGGCGTTTAATCTCCTGCTGGGCACAACTGAATTGCAGGTTGCCCGGGCTATCCTCCACATTCGGGAAATCGCTGGCAGCGAGGGTCGATAAGGTAAACCGGCTGCGGCCGCTCTTAACAATAATCCGCTGCTCTTCCTGAAAAAACTCGATATTGGATCCATCTGGCAGGGATCTGCAGATATCTACCAATTTACGCGCTGGAACAGTGATTTCGCCACTCTCTCCCGCCTGCTCCAGCTGTACCCGACCGACAATCTCAACCTCAAGGTCAGTACCGGTTAAGGACAGTTGATCGCCATTCAGGACCAGCAACACATTGGACAACACCGGCAGGGTCTGCCGGCGTTCCACAACACCGGCAACCAGTTGTAGGGGTTTAAGCAAAGCCTCACGGGAAACGACAAATTTCATGTGTTGGTCTCTTTAAATGTCCTGATAAAAGGGCTTCAACAGAAGGTAAAGGTTGGTGCGATACCCTGCACGGCTTGCGCATCATAAACCGAATCGGTGGGTCTGGATCAAGTTGTCAGAGAACGCAGTAAATTTTTCATATCTTCACGAATATCCGCGCTTTCTTCCTGCAATTCCTTGATCTTGCGACAGGCGTGCAATACCGTCGTATGATCCCGTCCGCCAAAGGCCTCACCGATCTCAGGCAAACTGTGATTGGTCAGCTCTTTCGCAAGCGCCATGGCGACCTGCCGGGGCCGTGCCACTGAACGGCTGCGGCGCTTGGAGAGCAAGTCATTGATCTTGATCTTGTAATACTCGCCCACTACTCGCTGGATATTATCGATACCCACCTGTTTGTCCTGCAGCGCCAAAAGATCTTTCAAGGCTTCGCGCACCAGATCCACATCGATCGGCCGGCCGGTAAAGTTAGCGCTGGCGATAACCCGTTTTAAGGCGCCCTCAAGATCGCGAACATTGGCGCGAATACGCTGGGCGATAAAGAAAGCAGACTCATGGGGCAAGTCTATACCGACCTGTTCAGCCTTCTTCATTAATATAGCTACGCGCGTCTCCAGTTCCGGCGGCTCAATCGCTACCGTCAGACCCCAACCAAAGCGGGATTTCAAGCGTTCTTCAAGGCCATTGATTTCCTTGGGATAACGATCACAGGTCAGGATGATCTGCCGACCCCCTTCAAGGAGGGAATTAAAAGTATGAAAGAACTCCTCCTGCGAGCGTTCTTTACCGGCAAAGAACTGGATATCGTCAATCAGCAAGGCATCCATGGAACGGTAGTAACGCTTGAAATCATTGATCGCATTTAACTGCAGGGCTTTCACCATATCGGCTACAAAGCGCTCAGAATGCAGGTACACCACCTTGGCGTTAGGATTGCGCGCCACCATGGCATTACCCACCGCTTGCATCAGGTGCGTTTTCCCCAAGCCCACGCCACCGTAAATAAAGAGCGGGTTATAGGCACCGCCTGGATTCTCGGCTACTTGCCGCGCCGCAGCCAGACCCAGCTGGTTAGATTTACCTTCAACAAAGGTCGCAAAGGTGGAGGACACATTTAAATAATTGCTGTGCTTAAGTGCACCCTCAACTTCCGCTTCCTGGGTATTGCGCGAGCTCGACTCAAAATTGTTTTCTGCCGCAGCAACTTCCCTGATCGGCGCCCCTGTCGATGCAGTTACCGATGCCGATATTGGGTTTGCTGGGAGTACCGACGCACCATCAATAGATGAAAAAGAAGAAGATACAGCGGATTCCGCTGGTGAATGTCTGCCCTGTTGAACCCCGAAGGACTGCGCCAAGGGCGGGACAGAGGCTGGTTCCGCAGCCGGCACTGGAGCGCGGTTATATTGAAAAGCCGCCTGGGGTTTGGGAAGGATACCGATTACCACGGTGAAACTGCTTCCCTGTTGATAACTGCCGACCAACTCGCGAATTCGATTCAGAAACTTTTCTGAAACCCAATCACAGATAAATCGGTTGGGTGCTAACAAACGCAATTCATTTGGTCCGGCCGACTCGTCGATTTGCAAAGGTCGAATCCAGGTGTTGAACTGCTGTTGAGGCAATTCACCCTGTAAACTCGAGGCACATAATTTCCAAAGTGACTGCGGCAAAACCCCTACTCCAGACCGAAAGTTATTATTTCAAAATGAGCCGGCTAGTGTACTCTTCCACCTCCTTGTTATCCACAGTTGACACAAAAAAATAATGTCATAAGAAATTTATTACTCATTTAAATTCAATAAGTTAACAATCGCTTACCAGGGAAAAATATACACAGACATGGCACGATAAATTGTTCAATTTTTAATCTTATCTGTGGATAAACCTGTGTATATCCTTTTGGTAATCTGGTGAAAAAATGGTATATCGAAAAATAACTTCGAAATACGCAGAAGCCTGCAGCAATTTGGAGAAAATACATTGATTTACCCTTGGGGTTTCTTTAGAATCCCGCGTCTTTTCACACGCCGTGTGATCTCTCGCTACGGTTGCATCAACAGCAGCTCTTAAACAACAGGTTCAGTTTCATGAAAAGAACATTTCAGCCCAGCAATCTGAAGCGCGTTCGTGTTCACGGTTTCCGTGCACGCATGGCCACCAAGAACGGTCGTTTGGTATTGGCTCGTCGTCGCGCTAAAGGTCGCAAGCAATTAACTATCTAATTGCTGCTTCCGCAAGAAAATGAGTCGCTAGAGTGAAGCAGGCGTTCGGGAAGTCGCTCCGCCTTCTTTCCTCTAGTGATTTTCAAAGCGTCTTTGATGGCGCTACCGCTCGCATATCCCACCAGCATTTCCTTATCCTCGCGCGTGCCAATCAACTGGATCATCCTCGTCTGGGTCTGGTGATTGCCAAAAAACATATTCGCCTGGCAGTCGCTCGCAATCGCATAAAACGCCTGATTCGCGAAAGTTTTCGTCAACAACAGCAATCTTTGGCGGGTATAGATGTTATTGTACTGGCCCGCAAAGGGATGGATGACCTGACGAATCCGGTTATTGCAAAACAACTCCAGCAACAGTGGCAACGGGTAATACGCAAACTCTCTCAGACGCCGCAACCTGCCCGGAATGAACAGAGGTAACTCACATGCGTCGGCTGGCCATTAAATGCATACATGGCTATCGCTATTTGCTGAGTCCGTGGATCGGCAATCAATGCCGTTTCTACCCAAGCTGTTCGCATTACGCTGAGGAAGCAATTGAAAAACACGGTTTTATGAAAGGGGGTTATTTAACGTTCCGTCGCCTTATAAAATGCCACCCCTGGCATGCGGGCGGAATTGATCTGGTCCCGGAGAAAACCACTCATACTCAACCAACAGATGGCACTCGATAAGATGGATTGGCAAAAGAACCTGTTAATCGCGGCGATGATCGCCGTTCTTTTTATGCTGGTGATTCGCTGGAATGACTTTCAGGAAAACCTCCCCGACCCGCAGGCACCCGTAGCCAGCTCCACCACAGAGAGTTCAGGCTTCGAAACGCCGGATCAGCCTGCCAGTGATATCCCCAGCCTGCCGGCTAGCGAGGATGTACCGGCCGAATCCAACCAGGCACCAACCCCTACCAATCAGACCATCAAGGTATTCACTGACAGTCTGCAGGTGGAGATCAGCACCCTTGGCGGTGACATCACGTCGGTTGCCCTGCCGCGCCATTACGCGGAGCTGGATACACCGGATGTTCCTTTCGTGCTCCTGGATAATCGCAACAACCATACCTATGTCGCACAAAGCGGGTTGATTGGCGCTAACGGTACAGACAGTGCAGCGGGCCGGCCGACATTCAGCACAACTCAACGCGAATTTCGCATGGCGGATGACCAGGACACCTTAACGGTAGACCTGGTGCATCAACAGGGCGATGTGTCGATCACCAAGCGTTTTACCTTCACCCGTGAGGAATATCTGGTCAAGGTGGAATACCTGATCGATAACCAGAGCGACAGTGTGTGGAGCGCCAATCTCTACGGCCAGATCAAGCGCGACGGCCAGAACTTCCATAAAGTCAGTGCGCTGGAGATGAACCCCTTCCTCGGCGCGGCCATCACCACGAACGATGAAAACTACAAAAAGTTGAGTTTTGATGACCTCAGCGAAAAAGATTTCAAAACCACGCGCGAAGGTGGTTGGGTCGCGATGGTGCAGCACTACTTTATCAGCGCCTGGATTCCCGCCGCTCAACAACAAAACACCTATCATCTGCGCAAGGTGGCCGGGCAGGATCTGTACCTGCTAGGCTTTACCGGTCAGCGTGTCGAGGTTGCCCCGAATAGTCAGGGCAGTTTGCAGGCCCAGTTCTATGCTGGCCCGAAAGATACCGAGCGCCTTGAAGAGATTTCTCCCTACCTCGACCTGACCGTGGATTACGGTTGGTTGTGGTGGATCGCCAAACCCCTGTTCTGGTTACTGAAGTTTATCCACAGCTTCGTGGGTAACTGGGGCCTTGCGATTATCGGTTTAACAATCCTGGTCAAGGCAGCTTTCTTCAAGTTAAGTGCCACCAGTTACAGGTCCATGGCCAAGATGCGCAAGCTGGCGCCAAAGATGCAGGACCTGAAAGAGCGCTGTGGCGATGACCGCCAGAAGATGTCTCAGGAGATGATGAAGCTTTATAAGGAAGAGAAAGTAAATCCACTCGGCGGCTGCTTGCCAATCCTGGTGCAAATGCCGGTGTTCCTGGCCTTGTACTGGACCTTGATGGAGAGCGTTGAATTACGTCACTCTCCCTTCTTCTTCTGGATTCAGGATTTGTCGGTTAAAGATCCTTATTTCGTACTGCCGCTGATTATGGGTCTCACCATGTTCATCCAGATGAAATTGAACCCGACACCGCCGGACCCGATGCAAGCGCGGGTTATGCAGCTGATGCCAATCATCTTCACCTTTATGTTCCTGTGGTTCCCGGCCGGTCTGGTACTGTACTGGGTCACCAACAATACCTTGGGTATCCTGCAACAATGGTTGATTACCCGTCAGATCGAGAATGCCGATAAAAAGGCTTAAGCCCCTATCGTGAACCCCAATACCGATACCATCGCCGCCATCGCTACCGCCACCGGGCGCGGTGGCGTCGGTATCCTGCGGGTTTCCGGTCCCAAAGCCCAGCAGATTGCGGCAACCCTGCTAAAGCAACCGCTCCAGCCACGCCATGCGCACTATTGTGCGTTCTACAGTCAAGCCGGCGAGATCCTTGATCAGGGGATTGCGCTGTTCTTCCCCGGTCCAAACTCCTTCACTGGCGAAGATGTGCTGGAACTACAGGGCCATGGTGGCCCGGTTATCCTGGATTTACTGCTGCGTGAAATTACCCGACTGGGTGTGAGGCTCGCACGACCCGGCGAATTCTCTGAACGTGCCTTCCTCAATGACAAACTGGATCTCGCCCAGGCTGAAGCTATCGCCGACCTGATTGATGCCACCAACGAGCAGGCAGCGCGCAATGCCCTGCATTCGCTGCAGGGTGCCTTCTCGGTCAGGATCAACGAGTTGGTGGAAGCATTAATCCAACTCCGTATCTATGTTGAAGCGGCTATCGATTTTCCCGAGGAGGAGATCGACTTCCTCAGCGATGGCCATGTTGCGAAGGCGTTTGCACACATAGAGCAGCGTCTTGAAGCGGTCTTTCGCGAAGCCAAACAAGGCGTTCTGATGCGTGACGGCATGCGGGTGGTGATTGCCGGTCGGCCCAATGCGGGTAAATCCAGCTTGTTAAATGCCTTGAGCGGACGGGACAGCGCCATTGTCACCAGTATCGAAGGCACCACTCGCGATGTGTTGCGCGAACATATCCACATTGACGGCATGCCGCTGCATATCATCGATACCGCTGGATTACGGGATAGCCCCGATGAAGTCGAACAGATTGGTATCCAACGTGCCTGGCAGGAGATCCGCCAAGCTGACCGCATCCTCTTATTGGTCGATGCGCGCAGCAGTGACGAACAACAACCGGAGATCCTCTGGCCGGAATTTGTTTCCCAACTGCCGGACCCCGGCAAATTGACCCTGGTTCGCAACAAGATTGATTTAACCAACGAAGCCTGTGGATACCTTAATAAAGAACATAGCGCCATAGGCATCAGCGCAGCAACCGGGGCAGGAATCGATATCCTCAAGCAACATCTTAAAGACATCATGGGTTATCAACAGACTGGCGAAGGTGGCTTCACCGCCCGTCGACGTCATCTGGATGCATTGGAGCGCGCCCAAACCTACCTCAATGCCGGTAAAGCTCAGCTTCATGGCTATGCTGCGGGCGAATTGTTGGCCGAAGACCTGCGTCAGGCTCAAAACGCCCTGAGTGAAATTACCGGTCAATTTACCCCAGATGACCTCCTCGGCCGGATCTTCAGCAGTTTCTGTATCGGTAAATAACCCAGCTACTTATGAAATCCCACTGTAGCTGGCATAAAAACCTTCCCCTGTGCGTAACCTTTTCCTCGTTATTAACCCTTATACCACCAGCAGTTACACAAGTTATCCACATTTATTCACAGGTTTATTCAATAAACATCTGTTTTTCTTCATATTTTGACCCTGCTATCCGCGTTATGTGGGTAAGTCTGTTGGCTTGTGGGCTTAAAAACTGCCGATAGTTTTGGGGATAACCCGAAAAACCAGCTCTGGCTGTATAACTAACACATTTACCACCAGCTTTGCGGCAGCTTTCTGCCAGCTTATGAGGATCTTTCCCTTGGACTTATCATCAAAGTAATTAATTGAAATTAAAGGACATTTTTCTCTTATCCACAGAATGCCGGTCTCATATTAGTAGTAACAGCATTTATCCTTTCATTAAATAACTCTATATATTTTTTTAATTAATAAATTTTCCGCTGTTGTAACGCGAAGAACTAAAACAGCGGAAGTAAAAATAGTTTGCGCAAGTTTTGTACAAGTGAGCGCGCCGCTCTATAATGTCGCCCCTTTTGAATTTGCCTGATCCCTTTTTCAACCCGGCTGGCTTGTGAGGCCTATAAACACCATGATCTTTCCTGAACGTTTTGATGTCATCGTAATTGGCGGCGGCCATGCAGGGACGGAAGCTTGTCTGGCGGCAGCGCGGATGGGCAGTAAAACCTTGTTGTTGAGTCACAACATCGAAACACTGGGGCAAATGTCCTGTAACCCGGCTATTGGCGGGATTGGCAAAAGCCATCTGGTGAAAGAAATCGATGCCCTGGGTGGTGCCATGGCGCTGGCCACTGACAAAGGTGGCATTCAGTTTCGGGTACTCAATGCCCGTAAAGGTCCGGCCGTTCGTGCCACCCGCGCCCAGGCTGACCGGATTCTCTACAAAGCCGCTATTCGCCATATGCTGGAAAACCAGCCCAACTTGTGGATCTTTCAACAAGCCGCCGATGATCTGATCGTGGAAAATGATCAGGTGCGCGGTGTGGTGACCCAGATGGGCTTGAAGTTCCATGCCAGTTCGGTGGTGTTGACCGCCGGTACGTTCCTCGGTGGTTTGATCCATATCGGTTTGCAAAACCATTCCGGTGGCCGCGCAGGTGATCCACCGTCCATCGCGCTCTCCAGACGTTTGCGTGAACTGCCCTTGCGGGTTGATCGCTTGAAAACCGGCACGCCGCCGCGTATTGATGCGCGTACCGTTAATTTCGACGGACTGGAAAAACAATGGGGCGATGAGCCGCGCCCGGTGATGTCGGTGCGCGGCAATCGCGCCATGCACCCGGAACAAATGTGTTGCTGGATCACCCACACCAACGAAAAAACCCATGACATTATTCGCGGTGGTCTGGATCGTTCGCCGATGTACTCCGGCGTCATCGAAGGAATCGGCCCCCGCTACTGTCCATCCATCGAAGATAAAATTCACCGCTTCGCGGATAAGGATTCACACCAGGTATTTATTGAGCCGGAAGGTTTAACCACCCACGAATTGTATCCCAATGGTATTTCGACCAGCCTGCCGTTTGATGTGCAGATGAACCTGGTGCGTTCCATCAAAGGTTTTGAAAACGCGCATATTGTTCGCCCCGGTTACGCGATTGAATACGACTTTTTCAATCCACAGGATCTGAAACACAGTCTCGAAACCAAAGTTATCAGCGGGCTGTTTTTTGCGGGGCAAATTAACGGCACCACTGGCTACGAAGAAGCCGGCGCCCAGGGTTTGCTTGCCGGATTGAATGCATCACTGCGCGCACAGGACAAAGACACCTGGTGCCCGCGTCGCGATGAAGCCTATCTCGGTGTATTGGTTGACGACCTGATTACCCTCGGTACCAAAGAACCCTATCGCATGTTCACCAGCCGCGCGGAATATCGCTTGATGCTGCGCGAAGACAACGCGGATTTGCGTTTGACTGAAAAAGGCCGTGAACTCGGTTTGGTCGGCGAAGACCAATGGCGCGCCTTCTGCGAAAAACGCGAAGCCATCGCGCGCGAACAGGAACGCCTGAAAGCCACCTGGATTCAAGCCGGCTCACCGGAAGCCGAAAAAATTGAAGCGAAAGTGCAGACTAAACTGTTGCGCGAATACAATCTCTACGACTTATTAAAACGCCCGGAACTGGAATACGCAGATCTTGCCGATTTAAAAGGCGAAGGCGTTGCCGACGAGTTTGTTGCTGAGCAAATAGAAATCGAAGCGAAGTATTCGGGTTATATCGATCGCCAGCAGGAAGAGATCGAGCGCATGCGCGCGTATGAAAATACGCTTATTCCGGCCGATTTTGATTTTACCCAAGTGGAAGGTTTGTCTAACGAGGTGAAACAAAAACTCGCCAACGCCAAACCGGAAACCCTTGCGCGGGCTTCGAGAATTTCCGGCGTAACCCCGGCAGCGATTTCACAACTCATGATGTACATGAAAAAACGTGGCTTGTTAAAAAAAGCAAAATCAGCTGAGAGTCTTGAAGAAGCCTCTTGATCTGCCTTAAAAGAAAAGGTTTTTTACTCCATTAAGTAAATCATTCTGCGGGTTGGGTTTGATAGTGACTTCCGAGACCATCACCCGCATGGACGACCCACATGGATGTGGGAAGTTTCCCGAAGCGCATGGAGCGCGAATGGATGCGGGTGATGAGCCTACAGGGATGTATTCACGGCGTGTCTCGGAAGTCACTATCAAACCCTGACTACTCCGCTAATCCCAACAAAGAGCGTTAATCTTGACTGATCTACAAAAAAAACTACAACAACAATTAATTGATGGCGCTGATCAATTATCTGTGTCATTAAATGAAACACAGATAAAAAAATTACTGGCTTACCTCAACGAATTTGATAAATGGAACAAAGCATACAATCTTTCCGCTATTCGTAATATTGAACAAATGGTTGCACGACATATTCTGGATAGCTTGAGTGTGGTGCCCTACTTTCAGCAGTCGACCTATTCCCACCTGGAAAATATTATCGATGTAGGAACGGGCGGCGGGTTGCCCGGCATTCCGTTGGCCATTATGTTCCCGGAAAAACGTTTTACCCTGCTCGACAGCAACGGTAAAAAAACCCGCTTTTTATTTCACGTTAAAACCTTGCTCGGTCTGGATAATGTCACCGTCGAAAATCGTCGGGTTGAACAATTTCAGCCAACCGAAAAATTCCAGGCGGTGATCAGTCGCGCCTTTGCCAGCTTGCAGGATATGACCGAAGGTTGTATCCACCTGCTGGCAGACGAAGGTATCTTTATGGCCATGAAAGGCCTCTACCCGGATGACGAGTTGTTGCCGTTACAGGGCAAGGTCAGCCTTGAGGCGAGTTATCCACTTAACGTCCCCGAAACGGACGGTGAACGACACCTGTTGATTCTCAAACCCGTCAACTGACCTTGGCAACCGCAGGTCGCAGTGGTAAAAATCCCCTCTTCCCGGTTGCCCTGAAAAAATAACTGCCACACAATAGCCCGCTGTCTCATCCAGGCCCGCTTAAGGAACATCACTTGACCAAGATATACGCTGTAGCCAACCAAAAAGGCGGAGTGGGTAAAACCACCACCTGCGTCAATCTGGCCGCTTCGCTGGTGGCGACCAAAAAGCGTGTCTTGTTGGTGGATCTTGACCCCCAGGGCAACGCCACCATGGGCAGCGGTATCGACAAAGATGATGTGGAGCGTAGCGTTTACGATGTACTGACCCAGCGTGCAGGCGCGGCGGATTGCATCCTCACCTCGGAAAGCGGCGGTTATCAGGTATTGCCTGCCAACAGCGATCTCACCGCAGCGGAGGTTGAGATGCTCTCCCTGGCCAACAAGGAACGCCTGCTGCAGCAAGGCTTGCAACAGGTTCGCGAACAATACGATTACGTCATTATCGATTGTCCGCCGTCGCTGAACATGCTCACGGTGAATGCGCTCACCGCCTGCGATGGCGTCATCATCGCCATGCAGTGTGAGTATTACGCGCTGGAGGGTTTGTCTGCCCTGGTGAATACCATCAACCAGATACAGCAACTGCTCAATCCGCAGTTAAAGATCGAAGGTTTGCTGCGTACCATGTACGATCCGCGGAACAGCCTGACCAATGATGTGTCGGCTCAGTTGACCCACCATTTTGGTGACCGGGTTTATCGTACCTGCATCCCGCGCAACGTACGTCTGGCCGAAGCCCCCAGTTTTGGCCAGCCGGTATTGGCGTTCGACCGGGTTTCCAAGGGTGCCATCGCTTACCTGGCGTTGGCAGGCGAAATCATCCGCCGCAACGATCCCAACTACAAACCCACGGAGTTTGCCGCTGCGGCGGAAGACCCGATTCTCTAGGATTCAAGCCAGCTTCGCATGGCGGAGCTCAGAACACAGGCTCACACGATATGTCGTCAAAACGCAAAGGCTTAGGTAAGGGACTTGATGCACTCCTGAGTGCCGGTTTGGGTATGTCACCGCCGCCGGTAGCCACTACACCCGCCAGCGGAGAAACCGCCACAACCACTGATTCATTGCCTGCGGACGGTAAGCTGGCGCACATTCCTGTTGAATTCTGCCAGCGCGGTAAATACCAACCGCGTCGCGACATGCACCCGGAGCAACTGGAAGAACTGGCGGAGTCCATCAAAGCCCAAGGTGTGATGCAGCCCATTGTGGTGCGCCAGATTGGCCCGGATAAGTACGAAATCATTGCCGGTGAACGCCGTTGGCGCGCCACACAACTGGCAGGCCTAGACAGGATTCCGGCCGTTATCCGCGATGTACCCGATGAAGCGGCCATTGCCATGGCGCTGATTGAAAACATCCAGCGCGAAGACCTTAATCCCATCGAAGAAGCGGTAGCGCTCAAGCGCCTGCAGGATGAATTTGAACTGACGCACCAGGAAGTCGCACAGGCGGTGGGTAAATCGCGCACGACCGTGACTAACCTGCTGCGTTTGATTGCGCTGACCGATGAAGTCAAAACCTTGCTGGAACACGGCGACCTGGAGATGGGCCACGCCCGCGCATTGCTGACGCTTGACGCACCGGACCAGCGCGACATCGGTCGCCAGATTGTGGCCAAGGGTTTGTCGGTTCGCCAGACGGAAACCCTGGTGCGCAACTTCCAGGAAAACAAACACAAAGACAAGATCAAGGCGCCATCAGCACCTTCCGCCGATATTCGTCGCTTGCAAGAACAGTTATCCGATACGCTGGGCGCCGGGGTAGAAATCCAGCACACTGCCAAAGGCAAGGGAAAACTGGTCATCAGTTATAACACCCTTGATGAGCTGGATGGAATTCTGGCTCACATCAAGTGAGATGTTGAATCCGGTAAGTCATTTAACGTAGAGAGCGGCAGGCGCTGCGGATTTAAACTTGCTGCGCCTATTTAATGTCCCTATAATGCGGCGGCCCAACCAGGTAGCACAAAGGTTGCACCAACTTGGGCTGTTAGTTGATAAGAAGCGGCAAAAACGTCGAAGAATTGAGAAAAACAAAGCCTGAGATAGGTCGACTCCGTCCAAGCACCATCGCCAGACCTCCAGTTTTGCAGCGGTTGTTTATGTTGTGGCTGGCGGCGGTAGTACTGGCAGTGGCGGTAATGCCGATAGATTCCACATGGGGTCTATCACTTTTATGGGGTTTTTCGGTTTGCTTGTTACCTGCAATCTGCTTTTCCTGGTATTCGTTTAAATACCGGGGCGCACGTGCGGCTGTAACAGCGGTAAATGCATTTTACCGCGCCGAGGCTATAAAGTTTTTTCTCACGGCATTGCTGTTTGCTGCGGTTTTCCATCGCGCAGACAAGATCAATCTGCTCGTATTCTTTCTCGCGTTCATCGCCGCACAGATTTTTTCGTGGTTGCTGACAGCCCTGACGCTGAAGCAGCCCCGTTGATCCATATTCATCCAACTTGCAACGTGAGAAATAACCATGGCAGCGGAAGGGCACGCCCCCACTACGACTGAATATATCCTGCACCACTTGACCAACTGGACCTATGGCAAGTTGCCCGCAGGCACTTATTGTGATGGCACGCGAGTGCAGGAAACCACCAGCTGGGTGGTGGCACATTGCTCCGAAGAAATGAAAGCCATGGGCTTCAATGCCATTCACCTCGATTCCATGGCCTGGTCTATTGGCCTGGGTCTGATCTTTATCACCCTGTTCCGCTGGGCGGCCAAAAAAGCCCACGCCGGTGTGCCCACCGGTTTCCTCAACTTCGTTGAGATGATCATTGAGTTTATCGACAAGACCGTGAAAGACGGTTTCCAACACAAAAATGCGTTTATCGCCCCACTTGCCCTGACCATCTTTGTCTGGGTATTCCTGATGAACCTGATGGACCTGGTGCCGGTGGACTGGTTACCGGAACTGGCTATGTGGATCGCGGGCGACCGTCACTTCTACTTCAAGGTCGTACCGACGACCGATGTGAATATCACCATGGCCATGGGCTTCACCGTGTTTGCCCTGATGATTGGTTTCAGTATTGCCAAAAAAGGCCTGATCGGTTTTATTAAGGAACTGACCTTCCACCCTTTCCACCCCTCTTTCCACGGCATTGGCATTATCTTCGCGCCGCTGTTGATCGTGATTAACTTCACCCTTGAAACTATCGCCCTGATCGCCAAACCGATTTCGCTTGGCCTGCGGTTGTTCGGCAACATGTACGCCGGTGAAATGATCTTCATCCTGATTGCCACCATGTTCGGTGCCGGCTTACTGATCGGTATCTTCGGGGGCTTCCTGCAATGGGGTTGGGCCGTATTCCACATCCTGGTGATCACGCTGCAAGCGTTTGTATTCATGGTACTGACCATTGTGTACATGGCGATGGCGCACCACGTGGAAGACGAAGACCAGTTTACACATTAATTTTTTCATTCACTGTTTAGCTTTACTTTTTAACTTTTGACTATTTGAGGAGAAACACCATGGGTTTAGCTCTGATTGCTGTTGCACTGTTGATTGGTTTGGGTGCACTGGGTACTGCTATTGGCTTCGCTATTCTGGGCGGTAAATTGCTGGAAGGTTCTGCACGTCAACCGGAATTGGCGCCAATGCTGCAAGGTAAAATGTTCCTGATCGCTGGTCTGCTCGACGCCGTTCCCATGATCGGTGTAGGTATCGCGATGTACGTTCTGTTCGTTGTTGTGCCGACTCTGGCTTAATTCGAAACGCTTGTGCTTTTCACAGAAATTTTCGGAATTTTTTCTGAAAAGTTTCTACCAACAGCCTAAAGCTTTCAACAACAGGGGTTATCGGCGTGAATATTAATTTGACCTTAATCGGACAGTCCATCACGTTCCTATTCTTCGTGCTGTTTTGCATGAAGTTCGTGTGGCCGTTCATCACCGCTGCGATGGCCGAACGCCAGAAGTTAATCGCAGACGGCCTTGCCGCCGCAGACCGCGCGAGCAAGGATCTCGAGTTAGCCCAGGAAAAAGCCACCCACACCCTGCGTGATGCCAAACACGAAGCCGCCGCCATTCTGGAATCTGCCAACAAACGCGCTACGCAAATTGTTGAAGAGGCCAAAGAACAGGCACGCGCTGAAGCGGATCGCATCAAAGCTGCTGCTGAGGCAGAAGTTGAGCAGGAAGTGAATCGCGCGAAAGAAAAACTGCGCTCACAAGTCGCCGTTCTGGCGTTGGCCGGTGCCGAGAAAATCTTGCAAGCGTCTGTTGATGAAACAGCGCACAAGACCATGCTCGACAAACTGGCTGCCAGCCTATAAGCGAGGTGTACCGTGGCTGAACTGACTACACTCGCCCGGCCTTACGCCAAAGCCGCGTTTCAATACGCGCTGGAAGCGAAAGACCTGGCAGGCTGGGGCAAGCAACTGGCAACACTTGCTGCCGTGAGCCGTTATGGCGTTATGCAGAAAAAAATCGCATTGCCGTCACTGTCTGCTCAGCAACAAGCACAGCTGTTGATCGATGCATGTGGTGATGAATTAACGGCACCCGTGCGCAATTTCATTGTGTTATTGGCGCAAAACAAGCGCCTGCTGTTGCTGCCTGAGATCTATCAATTATTCGATGCTCTCAAGACTGCACAAGAGCAAGCAGTCGACGTTGAATTGACCACCGCCATCGCCCTGGACGATGCGAGTCAAGCCAAGCTTGCAGAAGCACTGAGCACTAAGTTGGCGCGCAAGGTAAATGTCCAGACGGTTGTCGACCAGCAATTGCTGGCAGGCGTAATTATCAAAGCAGGTGATTTGGTCATCGACGGCTCGATGCGCGGTCGGTTAGAGAAACTCGCCAAAGCAATCAATTCGTAGGATTGAGGAATAGAGCATGCAGCAGCTGAATCCATCCGAGATTAGCGAAATAATCAAGCAGCGCATCGACCAGCTCGATGTGTCTTCTGAAGCCCGTAATGTGGGCACTGTCGTATCTGTATCTGACGGTATCGTGCGTATCCATGGTTTGATGGACGTGATGTACGGTGAAATGATCGAGTTCGAAGGCGGCCTGTTCGGTATGGCGCTCAACCTTGAACGCGACTCTGTCGGTGCGGTTATTCTGGGTGACTACCGCGGTATCGCGGAAGGTCAAACCTGTAAATGTACCGGCCGTATTCTGGAAGTGCCGGTTGGCCCGGAACTGGAAGGTCGTGTTATCGATGCCCTCGGTAACCCGATCGACGGTAAAGGTCCGATCAACGCCAAGATGACCGATGCCATCGAAAAGGTGGCACCGGGCGTAATCTGGCGTAAGTCGGTTGACCAACCGGTGCAAATCGGTTTGAAAGCTATCGATGCGATGGTACCCATCGGTCGCGGTCAGCGTGAGCTGATCATTGGTGACCGTCAGATCGGTAAGACCGCCATCGCGATCGACGCCATCATCAACCAGAAAGACTCTGGCATTAAATGTATCTACGTTGCCATCGGCCAGAAGGCATCTTCTATTGCAGCCGTTGTGCGCAAACTGGAAGAGCACGGCGCGATGGGTCACACCGTCGTTGTCGCGGCAACCGCTTCTGATCCGGCGGCCATGCAATTCCTGGCGCCCTTCGCCGGTTGTACTATCGGTGAGTACTACCGCGATCGCGGTCAGGACGCGCTGATTATTTATGACGATCTGACCAAGCAAGCCTGGGCCTACCGTCAAATCTCTCTCTTGTTGCGTCGTCCGCCAGGCCGTGAAGCCTACCCCGGTGACGTGTTCTATTTGCACTCCCGTCTGCTGGAACGTGCCGCACGGGTGAGCGAAGACTACGTTGAGAAGTTCACCAACGGTGAAGTGAAGGGCAAAACCGGTTCTCTGACCGCGCTGCCAATGATCGAAACCCAGGCGGGTGACGTGTCGGCGTTCGTTCCGACCAACGTGATCTCCATTACCGACGGCCAGATCTTCCTCGAAGCGTCCATGTTCAACGCAGGTATCCGTCCGGCCATGAACGCCGGTATTTCGGTATCCCGTGTGGGTGGTGCAGCCCAGACCAAGGTGATCAAGAAATTGTCTGGTGGTATCCGTACTGCCCTTGCTCAGTATCGTGAACTGGCTGCTTTCTCCCAGTTTGCTTCTGATCTGGATGAAGCCACCAAAGCACAATTGGATCACGGCCAGCGCGTCACCGAGTTGATGAAGCAGAAGCAATTCTCGCCCATGAACATCGCGCAAATGGCATTGATGTTGTTCTGTGCCAACGAAGGCTATTTGAAAGATGTGCCGGTGAACAAGATCCTGGACTTTGAATCTGCCCTGCTCTCTTACGCCAGCAGTGAATACGCTGACGTGATGAAAACCATCGCCAGCACCGGCGACTGGAATGCAGAGCTGGAAGGCAAGTTCAAAGAACTGGTCACCAAGTTCAAGGCAACCCAAACCTGGTAAGACACTGTAGGGCCCGCCGAGCGCGGGCCTTGCTACGTCCTAAAGAACATCTTGAGGGCCTTTGAGAATGGCAGGCACAAAAGAAATACGGACCCAGATTAAAAGCATCAAGAGCACGCAAAAAATTACCAGCGCGATGGAGATGGTCGCCGCCAGTAAGATGCGTCGTGCTCAAGAGCGCATGCAGCTGGGTAAACCTTACGCCAAGCGTATGCGTGAGGTGATCGGGCATTTGGCCAACGCCAATCCCGAATACAAGCACAGTTTTATGCAGCAGCGCGAAGTCAAGCGTGTGGGCTTTATCCTGGTGTCCAGTGATCGTGGCTTGTGTGGTGGTTTGAACATCAACGTGTTCAAAACGGCCATCAGAAACATGAAGATCTGGAGTGACCAGGGCGTGCAGATTGACCTGTGTCTGATCGGTGCCAAAGCCGGTGCTTTCTTCAAGAGCTTCGGCGGCAACGTGGTTGCAGCCCGTCGCGATCTTGGCGAAGCACCTACCGTTGCGGACCTGATTGGCAGTGTCAAGGTGATGCTCGATGCCTATGCCGATGGAAAGATCGACCGTTTGTTCATCGTGAGCAACGAGTTCGTTAACACCATGACCCAAAGCCCGGTCCTGCGTCAGTTACTGCCGCTGGAAGCGGAAGAAAACAAACAATTGAAGCACCACTGGGATTACATCTACGAACCCAACGCGGAACAACTACTCGATGGTTTGTTGACGCGGTATATCGAGTCCCAGGTATATCAGGCGGTTATTGAAAACGCAGCGAGTGAACAAGCGGCGCGGATGGTGGCGATGAAGAGTGCTACCGACAACGCTGGCGAGCTGATCGGTGACCTGCAATTGGTATACAACAAAGCCCGTCAGGCTGCGATTACCCAGGAATTGTCCGAGATCGTGGGTGGCGCGGCAGCGGTAGCTTCCTAAGCAACAATTTTGAGTTTAAACCTTCAGGTCCCGCTGATAGCCAGGCCTGAGATAATGAGGAATCGGAAATGAGTAGCGGACGTATCGTACAAATCATCGGTGCGGTTATCGACGTGGAATTCCCGCGTGATGCCGTGCCTAAAGTTTATGATGCCCTGAAGGTCACCGAAAAAGACCTGACCCTGGAAGTTCAACAGCAATTGGGTGACGGCGTTGTGCGCACTATTGCAATGGGTTCTTCTGAAGGCTTGAGCCGCGGCCTGAGTGTTAGCAACACTAACCAAGCCATTAAAGTGCCGGTGGGTAAAGAAACCCTCGGGCGCATTATGGACGTACTTGGTCAGCCTATCGACGAAGCGGGCCCTATCGGCGAGCAAGAGCGCATGCAGATCCACCGCGACGCACCGGCTTACGAAGAACTGGCCGCTTCTGAAGAACTGCTGGAAACCGGTATTAAAGTTATCGACCTGGTTTGTCCTTTTGCGAAGGGCGGTAAAGTCGGCCTGTTCGGTGGTGCCGGTGTAGGCAAGACCGTAAACATGATGGAACTCATCAACAACATCGCCAAAGAGCACAGCGGTTTGTCGGTGTTTGCCGGTGTGGGTGAGCGGACTCGTGAGGGTAACGACTTCTACCACGAGATGAAAGAATCCAACGTTGTCGACAAGGTAGCGATGGTATACGGCCAGATGAACGAGCCACCAGGCAACCGTCTGCGCGTAGCCTTGACCGGCCTGACCATGGCGGAGAAATTCCGCGATGAAGGTAAAGACGTTCTCCTGTTCGTGGACAACATCTACCGTTACACCCTGGCGGGTACCGAAGTATCAGCACTGCTGGGTCGTATGCCTTCAGCGGTAGGTTACCAGCCAACCCTGGCGGAAGAGATGGGTGTACTGCAAGAGCGTATTACCTCGACCAAAACCGGTTCTATTACGTCGGTACAAGCGGTATACGTACCGGCGGACGACCTGACTGACCCGTCGCCAGCGACTACCTTTGCTCACCTGGATTCAACCGTGGTATTGAGCCGTGATATCGCAGCAAAAGGTATTTACCCGGCGATCGACCCGCTGGATTCCACCTCTCGCCAGTTGGACCCGCTGATCATCGGCCAGGAACACTACGAAACCGCACGCGGTGTCCAGTCAGTACTGCAACGCTTTAAAGAACTGAAAGACATCATCGCGATCCTGGGTATGGACGAACTGTCCGAAGAAGACAAGCTGATCGTGGCGCGTGCGCGTAAGATCGAGCGTTTCCTGTCTCAACCTTTCCACGTGGCTGAAGTCTTCACCGGTTCTCCAGGCAAGTACGTACCGCTGAAAGAAACCATTCGTGGCTTCAAAGGCATCCTGGCTGGTGAGTACGATCACCTGCCGGAGCAGGCGTTCTACATGGTAGGTTCCATCGACGAAGCGGTCGAGAAAGCTGCCAAACTGAAATAATGAATCGGCCCGGCGTTGCCAAGACACCGGGCCGTTCTCAGCTTGAGAGACAGAGATATGGCTATGACTGTTCAATGCGATATCGTCAGTGCGGAACGCGAGATCTTCTCCGGCCTCGTGGAGATGGTGGTAGCTAACGGTTCCTTGGGTGACCTGGGTGTTAACTATGGCCACGCGCCTTTGTTAACCGGCCTTGAGCCGGGCCCGGTGCGCATCAAGAAGCAAGGCGGCGAGGAGGAAATCTTCTACGTTTCCGGTGGTTACCTTGAAGTGCAGCCTTACCATGTGACCGTGTTGGCGGATACCGCCTTGCGTGCGGACGATATGGATGAAGCGGCGGCACAACAGGCCAAAGAACACGCAGCGCAGGAATTGGCGAACCAGTCGGGCGAGGTGGATTACTCCCGCGCGGCGATCCAGTTGGCCGAAGCCTCCGCGCAGTTGCGCACCTTGCAATCCATTCGCAAAAAGCTCGGTAAATAAACACGCTGTTGTGCGTTTACCAAACAAAAAGGGTAGCCCAGGCTACCCTTTTTGTTTTCGTGCAGACCGATAATTTCAAGGTTTACCCAAAGGTATAGGTGCAATCCCTTCGTTGGTCATCACCACCGGTTTTATTGAACCATCCTTAATATAGGTAGAACTGGCCATCGTCATCTTTGAATACCATCTGGTCGATGGGCTGGGCGCCTTTGTGGATCTGGCCGATCAAGGGTTTGCCCAAGGCACGAGGCATTCAGAAACGTCTGCTTGAGAAAAGGCGACCAGATGCCCGGCTGGCTGCGTTGCTGGCGCTGACTTTCGGTCAGGCTGACCGGTAAGTCGGGCGTGGTTTCTCCCGCGGAGTAAGTTGGATAAATCCAGAATTGGTTATCAAAGATCCGTATCTCCGGATCGGCATACCAGCCTGGATCAATGGGATTGGCAGCAAGACTCTGGGCTCCGTATTGGCTGCCAACGAGCAGACATAAAACCTTGATAAAAGATGGCAGAAACGGATTCATAATGTGAGCCACTGATTGAATGGCATTGATAGTGTTTGTTCTCCTGCAGTGAAGTCAAAATGTTTAACAAAGCTTATGACGAATCCCCCGGCATGGGCTTGTTGTAACGGCAGCACCAACGGTTATAAACCGTTAGAATGTGCACCGATTTATCCATCCACCTCCACCGAAAGGGAATCATCATGCTCGATATTCTTGTTCTCGCCGCCGGTAAAGGCACCCGCATGCGGTCTGACTTACCCAAAGTTCTGCATCCCGTGGGCGGCAAAGCCCTGGTGCAGCATGTGGTGGATACGGCACGCCAGGTAGGGAGCGAACGCATCTTTATTATCATTGGCCACGGCGCAGAAAAGGTCGAAGAAAAAATGGCCGCGCCGGATGTGCGCTTTATTCTGCAAGCCCAACAACTGGGCACGGGCCACGCCGTACAACAGGCATTACCGCAACTGCGCGACGGCGCAACCGTGCTGATACTGTACGGTGATGTGCCGCTAACGCGCGCCGAAACCCTGCAAAAACTGATCGCCCACGTAAATGATCAACAGATGGGATTGCTCACTGTTAACCTCCCCGATCCCACCGGTTACGGACGTATCCTGCGCGACGCCAGCGGCGCGGTGACTGCCATCGTTGAACACAAAGATGCGACGGACGAGCAACGCCAGGTCAAAGAAATCAACACCGGCATCATGGCGGTGAAGGCAAAGCATCTCCAACAATGGTTGCCGCAACTGACCAATAACAATGCCCAAGGCGAATATTACCTGACCGATATCATCGCCCTTGCCCGCCAGAACGGCGTGGCGATTCAGGTAGAACAGCCCAACGCTATCGAAGAAGTCGAAGGTATCAACAATCGCCAGCAACAGGCGGCACTGGAACGTTTCTATCAAAAACAAAAAGCCAACGAACTGATGGTCGCCGGCGCAACCTTGTTGGACCCGGCGCGCTTTGATTGCCGCGGCACCATTACCGTCGGCCGCGATGTGGTGATCGACATCAACTGTGTGTTTGAAGGAGACGTCGTACTCGGCGACGGCGTTACCATCGAACCCAACTGCGTGATCATCAACAGCCGCATCGGCAATAACACCCACATCAAAGCCAACAGCCATATTGAAGATGCAGCCATTGCAGGCGATTGCGATGTTGGACCTTTTGCCCGTTTGCGTCCCGGCACGCAATTGGCGCAAGGGGCCAAGATCGGCAATTTTGTTGAAACCAAGAAAGCCGTCATCGGTGAAGGCAGCAAAGTGAATCACCTGAGTTATATCGGTGATACCACCATCGGCAAAAAAGCCAACATCGGCGCGGGCACCATCACCTGTAATTACGACGGCGTGAACAAATTCAAAACCGAGATTGGGGATAACGCTTTTATCGGCTCCAACTCGGCGTTGGTTGCGCCGGTCAAGGTTGGTGCCAATGCGACCGTCGGAGCGGGCTCGATTATTACCAAAGATGTTGCGGACGAGGAACTGGCTATCGCGCGCGGCAAGCAACGCAACATTCAAGGCTGGGAGCGGCCGAAGAAAAAATCCTGACAGATGCAGCGTAATAACCCGAATGCAACGCAACAACACGTGTGATTTTTTATGCATGAAAATACCGGGGCCGACAACAGCGCCCCGGTAATAAAAAAAACAAAATAATGTGATCAAACAGCTGTTAGTCAGCTATGAAACCGATATCATCGGGGCTCTCCATTTAACAATAATAACGAGGCCCGGTTTATGAATATCGTCAGAGTTGCATTGATCATGCTTATCAGCGGATTGATATCCGCCTGCGGCGGCGGTGGCGGAAACTCGCCCGACCCAACGCCCACGCCCTCCAGTTCCAGTGCGGCGTCCAGTTCACAAAACTCTTCCTCTGGTGCTATCCCGACCACTGTTACGTCATTTATCGTTGTGGATCAATTCGGCTATCTACCTACAGCAGAAAAAATTGCCGTTGTACGCGACCCCCAAACCGGCTATGACGCCGAAGAAAGTTTTACTCCCGGTGCGACCTACCAGTTAATAAACACCGACACAGGTGCAGTGGCACTCAGTGGCACTGCTCAAGCCTGGAATGGCGGCGCGACGCATACGGCGTCGGGCGATAAAGCCTGGTGGTTTAATTTCAGTTCGGTTACCGCGCAAGGCAACTATGTTGTTGTCGACGTGGAAAACAATGTTCGTTCACCCGCTTTCAAAATTAACGCGGACGTTTATAAACCTGTGTTGAAACATGCCGTGCGTACTTTCTTTTATCAACGTGCGGGTTTTGCTAAAGAACTGCCTTACGCGGAAACGGGATGGACAGACAACGCCAGTCACCTCGGTTCCTGTCAGGACACCAGTGCTCGCTTGTTCAAACGAGAAGGCGATGTAATCAGCGGTGTTGCAGGAACAGAAAAAGATTTGTCGGGAGGCTGGTTTGATGCGGGCGATTACAACAAGTACACCAACTGGCACGCTAACTATTTGATTACCCTTTTGCACACATATCTGGAAAATCCTGCTGCATGGGAAAGTGATTTGGATATTCCGGAATCTGGCGACGCCATCCCCGATATTATCGATGAAATTAAATGGGGATTTGATTGGCTGAACAAAATGCAGAATGAGAATGGTTCGGTGTTGTCGATTCTTGGCCTGGCTCACGCCAGCCCCCCCTCTGCGGCAACAGGCTGTAGTTATTATGGCCCTGCAAGCACATCGGCAACCTTGAGTAGCGCTGCCGCATTCGCTTTTGGTAGCAAAGTATTTGCTGAGGTGGGCGCGAACCTGGAAAACGCCGAATTGATTAACTACGCTGCCGCTATGAAAACCCGAGCGGAGAATGCCTGGAGTTGGGCCAATGATAATCCCGACGTACGCGTCAACAATAACCAGGGTATCTACCAGGGTTTGGGTGCAGGTGATCAGGAAGTCTGCGCCAATTACTCGACGATCGCTGATCCAGTTGAGCGGGAAAGAGGAGAACAGAATTGTGCGGAGCAGTTGCTGGAAAAGAAAATCAACGCAGCTGTTTATCTCTTCGCATTAACAGGAGAAACCGCTTATAAAACCATGGCGGAAGAGTTTATCAATTCCAACAGGCTCGATTGGGTATCCCATTGGAATGAAAATCGGATCAGCACCTTTTTATACTACGCGAGCCTGCCAGATGCGACGCCGACGGTAGCCAGCGATATTCGTTCGGATTACGTAAATTCGATGAATACTGATGATCTCCTGAATGGGTATCGCAACAACACTAGCCCTTACCGTTCGCATATGGCGCCTCAAGACTTCACGTGGGGCAGCAATCGTTCGATGTCTCAACGCGGCACTTTGTTTTTTAACTTGAGTAATCTCGCCGAGGAAAACGCAGATGAAGCCAAAAACGCGGCGCTGGGTTATATCAACTACATCCACGGCGTAAATCCCCAGGCCATGGCTTACCTCTCCAATATGGGCAGCGTCGGCGCGCACAGTTCGGTAAATGAGTTCTACCATTCCTGGTTCGCCGACGGCAGCGATTTATGGGACAGGGTTGGTGAGTCAGAGTATGGCCCGGCGCCCGGCTTCCTGGTCGGGGGGCCGAACCCGAATTACGATTGGGACGGCAACTGTACCTCGCCTAATCCCAACCCCGGTTGTGGCGCCGCTGCACCAACACCACCCAAAGGCCAGCCGCCAATGAAGTCCTACCTCGACTTCAACACCAGTTGGCCGCTCAACTCCTGGCAGATCACCGAAAACCACAACGACTACCAAGTCGCCTATATCCGCCTGCTCTCCAAGTTCGTGCAATAACCCCCAAGGCCCGTTTCAACCGGGCCTGCTTCTTTTATGTAGGTCGGATTAGCCAAAGGCGTAATCCGACAATGCCCTCTAATAGCGAGATCGCGTCGGCTTACGCTGCGCTAAGCCGACCTACGGGAGCGGCGGTTTCCCCCGTTTCGTGCTTGCATAAAAGTTTCGAAAGCGTAGAATGCCTTTCGTTTCGAAACTTACGGCACGGAGCTGCCCGCAAATGACCAAACGCAATACCCAGCAGCGCCGTCGCGCCATCATTGATTTGCTTAACAGCGAAGGTGAAGTCAGCGTTGAAGTGCTGGCAGCGCGCTTTGAGACGTCCGAAGTTACTATCCGTAAAGACCTGTCCGCCCTTGAAAGTAATGGCTTACTTCTGCGCCGTTATGGTGGTGCCGTACCGGTGCCGCAAGAACTTATTGCCGACCCTTCTATCGAAAAAGTTTCGGTTCGTAAGCAGTCATTAGCCAAAGCCGCCGCTGAACTCATCCGCGATCACAACCGCATCATCCTCGACAGTGGCAGCACAACCACCGCTGCCCTGCTGCCGGAGTTGTCCCACAAACAAGGCCTGGTAGTGATGACCAACTCCCTCAGCGTCGCCAACGCCCTGCGCGAGCTGGAAAACGAACCTACGATCCTGATGACCGGCGGCACCTGGGACCCGAAATCCGAAGGCTTTCAGGGCCAACTGGCGGAGCAGATCCTGCGTTCCTACAACTTCGATCAATTCTTTATCGGTGCCGACGGGCTGGACCTGGAGCGTGGCACCACCACCTTCAACGAACTCTACAGCCTCAGCCGCGTGATGGCCGAGGTCGCGCGCGAAGTGATCGTCATGGCCGAGTCCGACAAGATCGGCCGCAAGATTCACAACCTGGAATTACCCTGGTCAGCGGTCAGCGTGCTCGTCACCGACGACGGCATCAGCCCCGCCGCGAAAAAGCAAATCGAACAACAAGGCGTACAAGTCATTTGCACCCCAACCCGTAGGTCGGATTAGCGCAGCGTAATCCGACAAAAAACCAAACAAGAAAAAAACAGCGTCACCAGACGCAAGAGCCAAAAAAAATCCGGCACAGCACCGGCTCTCCCACGCAGGAGAGAACCAACAACTGAACAGCAACAAACATCATTGGAGAACAACATGTGTGGAATTGTCGGCGCGGTAGCGCAAAGGGATGTGGTGGATATTCTGGTAGAAGGATTACGTCGCCTCGAATATCGCGGCTATGACTCAGCCGGTGTGGCGGTGATCAACAACAACGGCGAACTGCAACGCCTGCGCCGCCTTGGCAAGGTAAAAGAATTGGCCGATGCGGTAGCTGCAAGCCCGACGCCCGGCGGCACCGGTATTGCGCATACCCGCTGGGCCACCCACGGCGAGCCGAGCGAGCGCAATGCCCACCCGCACGTTTCACCGGATAACATCGCGGTGGTGCACAATGGCATCATCGAAAATCACGCGCGCCTGCGCAGCGAATTGCAAGCGCAGGGTTACAAGTTCAATTCCGATACCGATACCGAAGTTATCGCGCATCTGGTGCACCGCGAATTAAAAACGGCTAATTCATTGCTCGATGCTGTGCAAAAAAGCGTTAAACAACTGGAAGGCGCCTATGGCACGGTGCTGATGGACCGCAGCGACAGTTCGCGTCTGGTCGTCGCACGTTCCGGCAGCCCCCTGGTTATTGGTCTGGGCATCGGTGAAAACTTTATCGCGTCCGATCAACTGGCGTTACTGCCGGTCACGCGCCGGTTTATTTTTCTTGAAGAAGGTGACGTTGCAGAAATCACCCGCCAAACCATCAGTATCTTTGACAAAGACGGCAATCCCGTTGAACGTCAGGCCCACGAATCGACGGCCAGTTACGACGCGGGTGATAAAGGCCAGTATCGCCACTTCATGCTGAAAGAAATTCACGAACAACCGCAAGCGGTGATGAACACGCTTGAGGGCCGTTTAAGCAACGCCAGCGTGCTCGACGAAACCTTTGGTAACGGCGCGGCGGAATTATTCAAAAAAGTAAAACACATCCAGATCGTCGCCTGCGGCACCAGTTATCACTCAGCGATGGTTGCGCGCTATTGGCTGGAATCCCTTGCAGGCATTTCCTGCAACGTCGAAATCGCCAGCGAATTTCGCTATCGCAAATCGTTTGTGCAACCCAACAGTTTGATCGTCACCATCAGCCAATCCGGCGAAACAGCCGACACGCTCGCAGCCTTGCGTCTGGCAAAAGAATTGGGTTACCTCGGTAGCCTGACGATTTGTAACGTTGCCGGCTCATCACTGGTACGCGAATCCGACCTCGCGTTTATGACACGCGCCGGAGCCGAAATCGGCGTAGCGTCTACCAAAGCGTTTACCACGCAATTGGTCGGTTTGGCGATGCTGGTGTTAGCCGTGGGTAAATACAATGGTTTAACCGCCGCACAACAAGCCGACATGGTTGCCGCATTAAAAAGCCTGCCAGCCAAACTCGAAGAATCCCTCACGTTGGCCAATCGCATCGAAGCCCTCGCCGAAGAGTTTGCGGATAAACACCACGCATTATTTTTAGGTCGCGGCGATCAATACCCCATCGCAATGGAAGGCGCGTTAAAGCTAAAAGAAATTTCCTACATCCACGCCGAAGCCTACGCCGCTGGCGAATTAAAACACGGCCCGCTCGCATTGATCGACGCGCAGATGCCCATCATCGTCGTCGCGCCCAATAATGACTTGTTGGAAAAATTAAAATCCAACGTCGAAGAAGTTCGCGCGCGCGGCGGTATCCTGTACGTGTTCGCCGATGTGGATGCACACTTCGAATCCGACGAAACTATGCGCGTCATCAACGTTCCCCACGCCCACCCGTGGCTCGCGCCGATTCTCTACACCCTGCCCTTGCAGTTGTTGAGTTATTACGTGGCGATTATCAAGGGAACGGATGTGGATCAGCCGCGGAACTTGGCGAAGAGTGTGACGGTGGAATGAGGAAGGCTTCTTGAGAAACAAAGCATTATAGAAGGACGGATAACAATCCATATCAAGCATTATATAAATTGTTTTTGCCAAGTTAGATCTCATTCATTTTTCAGGGCTCCGATTCGGGGCCCTTTTTATAATCTCCGTATTTTTCCGCCACGTGCGAATGGCACGCTATATTCTAAAAATCCTCAAACGACTCACAGATACAGACCTGTAATAACCTGTAATAACACCTGACGGTATTAAAAACTATTCTCTCAG
>CAMLOU010000010.1 GCA_946481735.1 uncultured Cellvibrio sp. | reverse complement strand
TTAATGCAAAGCCTGTACAGCGATAATTATCACACCTCGCCCTGGTGGTTTTACGGTGCAGAAAAAATCTTGCTGTTGTTGATGCTGGTTTATCTGCTGTGGATCTTGCCGCGCATGAGCGGTGGTGTCGCCTTGCTGGCCACCCTGCTGTGTTTATTGTTGCTGCTGGTGGTGCAGTTGGGTGGACAAATTACCCAGTCGCGTTGGTTACCGCTGGGGTTAACCATGCAATATGTGCTGTGGGGATTTCTGGTGATGGCGTTGTGGCGGCAACAACAAAAGCCGCACAAGCGTTTGCAGCAACGCCATCAGGATGTGGCCTGCCAGTTAAGTCAGCAACTGATGCAGCAGGGGCAACTCGATCAAGCGGTAAAAGCCCTGGAGGATTGCGCAACGTCTGAACGCGTCTTGCAATTGCTGTATGACATTGGAGGGCAACATGAGCGCAAACGGCGGCTGAACGATGCGCTGGCGGTTTATCGCGTGTTATACAAACGCCATCGTTCATTTAAAGACGTGACCAAACGGTTAAAACAATTAACCGACAAACAACATTCGCCCGCCGAAGATATCGAGCTGACACTGAGTAAAACGGTGGTGCTTGCCGATCCCCACAGTCGCCCGCAATTTGGCCGTTATAACATTGAGCGTGAAATAGGACGCGGTGCCATGGGGGTGGTGTACCTCGGTCACGATCCGCAGATTGCGCGGCGGGTGGCGATTAAAACCCTGGATTATTCCCGTTACGACACGGGTGAACTTGCTGCGGTAAAAACGCGTTTTTTTCGTGAGGCGGAAGCCGCCGGGCGTTTGCGTCACCCGAATATTGTGACGGTCTACGATGTGGGTGAAGAACATGATCTGGCGTTTATCGCCATGGATTATGTGGCGGGCCAACCCTTGAGTAATTTTATTACGCCGAAAAATTTATTACCGATGGCCCAGGTGTATCGCATCGTGGCAGATGTGGCCGAAGCGCTCGCCTATGCGCACAGCCGGCAAATTGTCCATCGCGATATCAAGCCGGGCAATATTCTCTATCATCCCGACAGCAAAAAAGTGACGGTAACGGATTTTGGTATCGCGCGCATTGTCAGCGACGCGCGCACGCAAACCGGTGAGATTGTCGGCAGTCCGTTGTATATGTCGCCCGAGCAAGTGAAAGGGCAGAAGGTCGGCGAGGCCAGCGACATATTCAGTTTAGCGGTGACTTTCTTTCAATTGCTCAGCGGCGAGCTGCCGTTTCACGGCGATAATATTGCCGGTTTGAGTTATCAAATTATTCACGGCAAACATAAAAACATTCGTGATCTGCGTTCACAAATTCCCACCAGTGCCAGCCGTATAATCAACAAGGCACTGCAAAAGGAACCGGGTGATCGTTACGGCAACGCCGCCGACATGGCGCGTTCGCTACGCAAGGCATTACAAAAAGATTTTGCCTGATTTTTTTACTCTTTTTACAACCCGCGAGGACTCTTTATGGCAATGCTCGTACAACTGATCGACGACGTGGTCGCCAACAAATTTGAATTGCGCCAGGGCACTTTGGAGATCGGCCGCCATCCCGCCAGCGATATCCAGATCGATGATTCCGCCGTGAGCGCACGTCATGCGAATCTGCTGGTGAAACCCAATGAACACTTTCCGCAGTTTAACGAGTACTACCTGATCGACCTCAACAGCACCAACGGAACCTTTATCAACGACCAGCGCATTAACGGCACCCAGCGGCTGCATCACAACGACCAGGTGCGCATCGCCTGGAATCAGTTCAAATTTATCGACAACAACGAAGCTACCCTGGAAAAAACCGCCCATATCATCCCGGGCATCTAATCGCCCCCCCGATTTCTGCCGGTGTTGCCGGCGCTGGCAGAAACCCGCCCTCGCCGCTAGAATACGCGGCCTTATCACCCGATCACGACACGCCTCCAGATCGCCTCTTGAACGGCGGTTGCATTCCGGACAGGACGAATCTCATGGGACACAAGACAGCACTTTTTACCCTGCACCAGGCCATGGGCGGCAAGTTAGTGGATTTCGGCGGCTGGGACATGCCGCTGCACTACGGCTCGCAACTGGAAGAGCACCACAAGGTGCGCCGTGCCGCCGGTATGTTTGATGTGTCCCACATGACCGTGGTGGATGTCAGCGGCGCTGATGCCAAAGTCTACCTGCAACGCCTGCTTGCCAATGACGTGACCCGCATTGAAAACCAGCCGGGCAAAGCCCTCTACAGCGCCATGCTCAATGAAGCGGGCGGGGTTATCGATGACCTGATCGTATACAACATGAGCGGCTGGTTCCGCGTGGTGGTCAACTGTTCCACCCGCGAAAAAGACCTGGCCTGGATGAACCGGATTGCCGCCGACTTCGCCGTAGAGCTGCAAGAGCGCGACGACCTTGCCATGATCGCCATCCAGGGCCCCGACGCCATGGCGCTGACCAAACAGGTCGCCGGTGAACCGCGCGCGGCACTGATTGAGCAATTGGCGGTCTTTCAGGGCCAGGAGAGTGGTAGCTGGTTTATCGCGCGCACGGGTTATACCGGCGAAGACGGCCTCGAAATCATGCTGCCCAACGGCGAAGCCCCCGGTTTCTGGCAAGCCCTGGCCAACGCCGGCGTCGCACCTTGCGGACTCGGCGCCCGCGATACCTTGCGCCTGGAAGCCGGCATGAACCTCTATGGTCACGAGATGGACGAAGATACCTCACCGCTGGTGGCCAACATGGGCTGGACCATCGCCTGGGAACCGGCGAGCCGGGATTTTATCGGCCGCCCGGTGATCGAAGCGCAAAAAGCCGCTGGTGTTCCACAGAAACTGGTAGGGCTGGTCCTGCGCGAGCGCGGCGTATTGCGTGCCGAGCAGGTTGTGGTGGTCGAAGGCACCGACGCGCGCGGTGTGATTACCAGCGGCACATTCTCGCCAACCTTGGGCTATTCTATTGCTTTAGCCCGTGTCCCGGTCAGCATCGGCAGCCACTGCCAGGTTGAAATGCGCGGCAAGCTGGTCACGGTTGAAGTGGTTAAACCGAACTTTGTACGCCACGGTCAACCGCTGGTGTAATGCGAACAAGATTACGTCATCCATTATTTTTCACAGGACTTTAGCAATGAGCGAAATTCGCAAAGAACTCAAATATCTCAGCAGTCACGAGTGGGCGCGGGTGGAAGAAGATGGCACCGTGACCATCGGTATTACTGATCACGCACAGGATGCCCTGGGCGATGTGGTGTATGTGGAAGTGCCGGAGGTCGGCAGCACGGTGACCGCGGGTGAAGAGGCGGGTGTGGTTGAGTCGGTGAAGGCGGCGTCGGATATTTATTCGTTGGTGTCTGGCGAGGTGGTTGAGGTGAATGAGCAGTTGCAGGATGCGCCGGAGACGGTGAATGCTTCTCCCTATGACGATGGCTGGTTCTTTCGCGTGCGCCCGGATGATTTGTCTGAGCTTGAGAATGCGTTGGATGCGGATGATTATCGTAGTGTGGTGGAAGACGAAGAATAGGTTTCGGTCTTTTAAGAGTGGGTACTTTGGACGCCGTTTTGCATTGAAGGGGTTGTTTCGAAAACGCATGAATACATCCCTGTAGCTCCCTCAAGTCGTCCCTGACTTGAGGGTTTCGAAACAACCCCTTCAATGCAAAACTCACATTGATTTATCCTGCGAGTGAATGATTTTAATTCTAGTCACTTGGAGCGGATTTGATTTGGGAAGTAGCTCTAAAGATAGGTCTTGAAGTTAACTATTTTTCTAAGCGGGAATGGAAATTAAAAGCGCGGCTAAGGCCGCGCTTTGCTTTCTCCTCTCTTTCAGTTTCAGGTGATGTTCCAGCAGGATTGGGTAGCGGTGTGCGAGACCATCACCGACATGGATGTCGGTGATGAGCCTACAGGGACGTATTCACGGCGTGTCTCGCACACCGCTACCCAATCCTTGGCACCACCAACCTAAACACCAACTCCAACCCAAACACCAACCAAAAGAACTAAGCCACCTGATCCAACGTCACCGCCGTAATCCCCCGCTGCACCAACCACTCCGCCAACTTCGGCAACTGCTGCACAATCAAATGTGGATGGTTATGCTGCCGCTGGCCATCATGCATCAACACAATATCCCCGAACTTAATATCATGCAGCCGCTGCGCAACACCCGTCTCCGTCCCCATCGGCCCCCAATCAATAATGCTATGACTCCACAACACCGTCGTCATGTTTTCCGCCTGCACCTGCTTAAGCATGGCGCGGCGTAAACGGCCGTGGGGTGGACGGAACCAGCGGGGTGCCTGGCCGGTGATTTTCTGGATCGTTTCGGAGCCGCGCGCCACTTCGTCTTTTGCGCGGCTGGGGGAGATCATCCAGGGGTGGCGGTGGCTGTAGGTGTGGTTGCCGACGGTGTGGCCTTCGTTGAGCATGCGTTCCACCAGGCGTGGAAAACGTTCGGCGGCTTCGCCCAGGACGAAAAAGCTCGCGCGGATTTTATGCAGCGCGAGCAGGTCGAGGATGGCCGGTGTGTAGACCGGGTCGGGGCCGTCGTCGAAGGTCAGGCATACCAGCGGACTGTGCAGGTAGCCGGACACATGCTTGAGGTTTTTAAGGATAGTCGGCGAGCTGGACTGCCGGGGTTGGCTCGGATTCAAAACCACCGGATTCACTGTTACGCGCTTTGCGATTTCGGAATTCATCAGTGTGAGACTCCTCGGAAAAATAGTTAAGCAAGTTGTTGCGAGTTAACCAGAACGCATGGGGTTGCAAACGATCATTTTCGCGTGCGGCCAGGGTCGGAAAAAACGCTTTAAGTAACAACCGAAAATAAAACTGACGCATCCGGTTGCCCCAGGTGGTGGGCAGGCGTTCAATCATAAAGCCCACTTTTTCTCCGTGGGGCGCAATCCAGGTCACGCCGTGTAGCGCTTTAATGTCTTTAAATTTTTTTTCGTTGTTGATGCGTGATGCCAGGTGGTTCAGCGATTTCACCAGCAGCCGCCGAAAACGTAAGGCGCCGCGTGCATATTCGCGCGGGTTATTCCCGGCATTAAAGCATTCGTGGTTGAAGTGCAGGATCGCCAGCGCGTCGCCCGGCTCCAGCCAGGTATCGTCGTTCATCGCCTTGCGTTCGCCTTTGTAAACTTCGTAAGACAAGCTCAACAGCTCATCAATTTTTTCTACCCGGTGCAGGCGGCGCCATAAGGTGTCGTACCAGGTCATGATGCGGTTAAACCAGTTCCCTGACATTGTCTATTCCTGTGCTGAATGGCGTTGCCAGCGGCCGATACGTTTTTCGCGTTCCAGATTTTCAATCTGCGTCACGATCGTTTTGGCGGCGTAGCGATGGCCCTGTTGTTCCGCACGTTTTTTCATCTGGCGCAATTCATCCGGATTATCAAACAGGGTGTGCAGGGCGCCGGGCAAATCGGGCAGCTCCACGCGTAAACCAGCGCCGTGTTCTTTCAGGAATTGCACGTTGTGCGCTTCCTGACCGCCGAGGCAACAGGTGGCGATGAACGGGCGGCCACAGGCGAGGGTTTCGCTGACGGTGAGTCCGCCGGGCTTGCCGACCACCACGTCGGCGGCGCGCAGCAGGCTGACCATATCATTGGTCCATGAATACAACCTGAATCGGTCCGGGTTGATGCGGGCCAGGTATTCCAGCTCACTCTGGCCACCGAGTGAGTTGCTGGCAGTCACCAGCACACGATAGGGGCGGCTCTCATCCAGCACCAGTTGGCGCACGGCATCCAGCGTGCCGATACCGCATTGGCCGCCGGTAATCAAAATGGTTGGCCGGTCGTCCAGGCCGAGGCTTTGGCGTGCGCGGGCCTGGGACGGTGGGTTTTCAAACGCGGGCATCAGTGGAATGCCGGTCACCTGGATGCGCCCCGCTGATACACCTTGCTCCACCAGGGACTGGGCAACCCGCTCATGGCCGACGCAGTACAGATGCGTGGTATCCCGGACCCAGACGCCGTGGGCGCCGTAGTCGGTGGGTACGCCAATAATGGGTTGTGTTACCACGCCTTTCTGGATGGAGCGGCTGAGGAGGGCGTTGGGGTACATCTGGGTGGCGACCAATAAGTCGGGCCCATAGCTGGTGACATAATTCTTAAGCCGCGACGCGAGGATGCTGTAGACCAAGCCCAGCAAACCTTGCAGCACCAAACGCCCCGCAGGAAAGCGCGGCCGATAGCAGATGCCGTTGATCAGCGTGTTGATCAAGGCGCTGTCGAGATTCTTGTATGAATTGGCGAACGAGAACAGGGAGTGTTCGTTGACGTCGGGATACCAGCGATGTTGTTGCTCGGTCAGGAACTCCACCAGCTCTTTATCCGGCGGCGTCTTACCGGCCAGTTGGCGGTAAAGATCCTTATCCATGTCGTAAAGCTTCTGATAAAGCGCCGGGTGCTCGGCGGTCATGCGCAGGTAACCGTCTTTAACGGCGGCGCTGACATCTTCATCAAGCAAATGGGTGACATCGAGGCATTGGGTCTCGATATCCGGGTAGCGATTGCGCAGGGCCAGGTCAATCGCTTCAGCGGCACGGGTGTGACCGTAGCCTGGGCTGGAGGTAAGAAACAGTACTTTCATGCCACACGCTTCCTTTTTTATTGCGGAAATCCATGGTGAGTGTTGTTTTGCACAGGTTAAAACAACGGGTAAATAGACGAACGGCAACGCACAAAACTCTAGCGCTTTTACACAAAAGATGCACCGGGTAATTTGTAAGGAATTGCGCATTGCTCGGTGAGAGGCATCGGCTGTTCGAGCCTCGCCGTAGCCTAGCCTGAGGATTGGCAGCGGTAAGGTCTGTGCGGGTTCTCACATAAGTTTTTCAGCATTGAAGGACAACAAAGCTGCACCCCCGCAATTGACCAGCCACACACGGGCTGCCGGAGATTTAATCCTCTTTGTGCGGATGGCGTTTAGGCGGCTCCTCGAACAATGCCAGGATGCGCGGCATAACCAAAAACACCGCCAGGGCGAGGAAGGTACACAAGATAGCGGATGACTCGCGTCCCAGCCCGGCGGCGACACCGATGGCTGCGGTCAGCCAGATACCGGCCGCAGTGGTTAAACCTTTAAGATGCTTTTCGTCGCTGCCTTTAATGATTGCGCCCGCACCGAGAAAGCCAATCCCGGCAATAACACCCTGGACGACCCGGCTCAGCTCGGCATCAGAGATGCCCGCTTCCTGGGGAATCAGCACAAAAAGTGCCGCGCCGATAGCGACCAGCATATGGGTGCGAATGCCCGCTGCCTTGCCACGCTGTTCCCGCTCAAAGCCGAGGATGCCGCCGAGTACCGCAGCCATCAATAAACGCACGCTGATACGGGTAATTTCAGTGACGTCTTTGATGTCGGAAAATTCTGCCGCAATGGTGCTGGATATTTGTTGCCATACACTCATCGTTACTTTCTCCATACACTCATCATTGTTTTCTCCTTGCCCTCATCGTGTGTTGCGCCAAAAAGCATTCACGTGCTGTGAAAACCATCCGCTGGCCCGGTAAAAAGGCACCAAGCTGGTGCTGCTCGCCAGGGACGTGCACATCGTTTTTTCACTTTATCACTGCGACCGGGGGCGCCCACGGTGCGTTAACCAACAGTCGCTGGTGGCGCGTCGTTTTATCATGGCATGGCGCGTGACTCATGGTGAGTCACCGGCATGACCAGGCAGCGCGAATGCGGCTGCAATGTGACGGCTGTGACACGTTTTTCCTCCCGATGATAAACCCTTACCGCACCTCCTTACGAGCCGAGTTGCTTCAGGACTCAGGTATCGGGAATTTATATAACCTTGGTGCTCGGCGTGATTTATGCAGGTAAATTATCGCGGCGGGTCCGGACAGGGGTAACGGCGGCGGCGAAATTGTTCGTTAGCTCGCACAATGAAAAACGACAGCAAACCATTTTTTATCGGGGAAGTCTTTTGATGTCCCCAATGTAGCGTTCACCATCGGCAACAGAAATCCAGCAGGAGATTGAATGGATGATGTGTAATGTCATCACCCGTACCGGGAAGCTTCCAAACCGTTTTACGTGCACCGCCTGGCTTCTGGCGCTCTTGTACTTCGTCACGCCAGGTACACAGGCCCAGCAATCCACGTCGGCATCCAGTATGTCCCTGGCGGCTCCCCTTGCTGATCCCCGGGTAGCTGATGAGGAACCCAACGCCCTCTTCAACGCCATCGAAGCGCGGGCGAAATCCCTTGCGCAAACTGATTTCAAACCGGTGGAAACCAATATCCCCGATGAATTAGCCAACATGACTTACGACCAGTACCGGTCGATCCATTTTCGTCCCGAAGCTTCCCTGTGGCGCGGCGAATCCCTGTTTGAGATCCAGTTGTTTCATCCCGGCTTTTTATACCGCGAGCCGGTGGTGTTGCACATGGCCAGCAGCGAAGGTGATCCTTCATTGAAATTCAAACAGGATTTTTTCAACTACGTCGGCCAGGCCGAAGCCCTGGCAGGTAAGGCACCGGAAAATATCGGCTTTGCGGGATTTCGCGTGCATTACCCGCTCAATACCAATGAATACAAAGATGAATTTTTAGTGTTCCAGGGCGCTTCCTATTTCCGCCTGGTCGGGCCAGGCCAGGTATACGGTTTGTCAGCTCGCGGCCTGGCCATTGATACGGCGGAATCGAGCGGGGAAGAGTTTCCGGTGTTTCGCGAATTCTGGCTGCTGAAACCTGAACCCACCCAGACTCGCCTGGTGCTGTATGCCTTGCTCGACAGCCCCTCCGTGACGGGCGCCTATCGATTTGAAGTGACCCCCGGCGCGCCGACCGAAATGGCTGTGGAAGCGCGCTTGTTTGCACGCAAGGATATTAAGAAGCTGGGTATCGCACCGCTCACCAGCATGTTCCATCACGGCGAAAATACGACGCGCTTTGTGGATGACTTTCGCCCGGAAGTGCACGATTCAGACGGCTTACTGGTTGCGGCGGCTAATGGCGAATGGATCTGGCGCCCGCTGAGTAATCACCGTGCGTTGCGCGTGTCCTCTTTGGCCGATGAAAACCCGCGCGGCTTTGGTTTATTGCAACGGGACCGCGACTTCAACCATTACCTGGATATGGAAGCCGATTACGAATTGCGCCCCAGCTTATGGGTTATGCCGCAAGGCGACTGGGGCAAGGGCCGCGTGGAGTTAGTGGAAATTCCCACCGATAGCGAAGTGAACGATAACATCGTGGCGTATTGGGTCCCTGAAAAAGCGCTCAAGGCTGGCGAGTCCCGACAATTCAGTTACCGTCTGCGCAGCTTCGATCAGCATCTGGCAGAGCAGGGTGGCGCGCGCGTATTGCGCACCCGCATCGGTTGGGGCGCTGTACCTGGCCAGAGCAACCCGCCACCGCACAGCAAACGGCAATTTGTGATTGATTTTCGCGGCGGTGAACTGGAAAACCTGTCCGCAGATGTACCGCTGGAAGCCGAGCTGCAAAAAAATTCCGGCACCATTACCGACTTGATGGTAATGCGTTTGCCCGACCAAAAAACCTGGCGCGTGTCATTCAAACTGGAACCTGAAGGTAACAACCTGGTGGATATGCGCATGTTTATCAAACTGCGCGACCAACGCCTGACGGAGGTATGGAGTTATGTCTGGTATCCCGATGCAATTCAGTAAGCTGCACGCGCGCGCCTTGCCAGTGGATGCGCGCCTGCAACCGGAAAACAGCATTCGTTTACCGGGAGAAGCCCTGCGGCGCCCGGTATTTTTTATGCTGGTATTGGGCACCACCGTCGCTGGTGTGGCCATCATGTTTAATATCCTCGCGGCTAACAATTTGATGCCGTTGGAAGCGGTGTTGTTGTGTTTGTTTTCAATTACGTTTGGTTGGATCACCATTTCTTTCTGGAGTGCGGTGTGTGGTTTTGTGTTGCAGATGATGCAGCGCGATCCGCTCTCGTTAAAAAAAATGGACCTTGATCGTTACCGCCGGCAACCCATCACGACCCGCACCGCCGTTGTCATGCCGGTGTACAACGAAGATACACGCCGGGTGATCGCCGGTTTCGAGGCGAGCTTTCGCTCATTGGCCGCAACGGGCGAGCTGGCTCACTTTGATTTCTATCTCTTAAGTGACACCACCGATCCCCAGGTGGCACAGGCTGAGCTCGATGCCTGGCAGCAGCTGCGTGAGCGGTTAGGTGATTTATCGGCGCAGATTTTTTATCGCCGTCGGGGAAAAAACATCGCGCGCAAAGTGGGCAACCTCGCCGATTTTTGCCAGCGCTGGGGTAGCAACTATGAACACATGATCGTGCTCGATGCCGACAGCATTATGACCGGCGATTGTTTATTGCAGATGACCCGCGCGATGCAAGCCAATCCGCGCGCCGGCCTGATTCAGACGGTACCGATCCCGGTTCGGCAAACCACATTTTTTGGGCGCTTTGTGCAATTTGCGGCAGTGCTTTACAGCCCCATGCTCGCCACCGGTCTGGCGTTCTGGCAGACCAACGCCGCAAATTATTGGGGGCATAACGCGATCATCCGCGTGCGCCCGTTTATCGATTATTGCGGTCTGCCCAGTTTGCCCGGCAAGGCGCCTTTCGGCGGGGATATCCTGAGCCATGATTTTGTGGAGGCGGCGATGCTGCGCCGCGCTGGTTGGGACGTGTTTCTGCTCGCGGATCTGGAAGGCAGTTACGAAGAAGTGCCCAGCAATATTATCGACTACGCCAAACGGGACCGCCGCTGGGTGCAAGGTAATATCCAGCACCTCGGTCTGCTCGACATCGCCGGATTGCATTCCGTCAGCCGATTGCATTTTTTATTGGGCGCCATTGCCTATATTTCATCACTGATCTGGCTCGCCATGCTCGCCTTGAGCACTGCCGATGCGGTTATCCGCGCGATCAACAGCAATGTCTATTTCACCGAGGCGTATCAATTATTTCCCGATTGGCCCATTGCCAAAACCGGTTTGATTGTGGCCTTGATCAGTTTGACGATTACTTTGTTGTTACTGCCCAAGATTATGGGCATTGTGGTGGCAATCACCCATCGCAACGCAGCCTTTGGCGGTACCTGGGCAATCATCAAGGGCGCGTTTATCGAAACCTTGTTTGCCATTCTGATTGCACCGATCATGATGGCGTTTCATGCCTACTTTGTTATCTCGGTGATATTGGGCTTCAAGGTTAATTGGGATGCGCAGGCACGCGAAGGGCGTTTGCTGCCGTGGGGCGAAGCCATTGCGCGCACGTCGCGCACAACCCTGGTGGCCTTGACCTGGGGGGCAGTGACATTTATCTACGCACCGATTTTTTTCTGGTGGCTGATGCCGATTCTCACCGGGCTGGTGTTGTCTGCGCCCATCGTGCGCTATTCAAGCAGTTTGTACCTGGGTGAGTTAATGCGGCGCAAGCAAGTCTTTTTGTGCCCCAGTGAAACGGAAGATGATCCGGTATTGCGCGACATGCAGCAGTTGCTGGAAAAGAAACATCCACCGCTGCCTGCACCTGCCACAGCACCGGCGTTGCCGCCAGATAACTGGACGGAGATGCGCGAACAGAATCTGGCGCAGATGCCATTTTAATACGCTGACGAGGCGGCCGCCTTTGCTAACTGGCCGCCTCAATTTGCTCGCTGATCAACAACCAGTTTTCCTCACATTCCATCAGTTGCGGTTGCAGCCTTGCCTGCTCTGCCAACAATTCTTGCAGCTGTTTTTTGTTAATGTCATCGTAGATGCCGGTGTCGCTGAGGTGGGTTTCAATCTCGCTCAGCCGCCGCTGCAATTTTTCCATCTGGCTTTCGAGATTCTTTAATTTATTGGTCAGCGGCTTGAGTTGCTGACGTTGCGCTGCAGATTGCTGGCGAAGGTTTTTCTTGTCTACCTTGGCCGTGTTGTCTAACGGTTTGGTATCGCCGGCCAGCGCCTGTTTTTGTTGGGCAAGCCAGCGGTAATAATCTTCCAGATCGCCGTCAAATTCACTGACGCGGCCGTCCGCCACCAATAAAAACTGATCCACGGTATTGCGCAACAAATGGCGGTCGTGCGACACGACAATGACCGCGCCTTCAAATTCCTGCAAGGCCATGGTCAATGCCTGGCGCATCTCCAGGTCGAGGTGGTTGGTCGGTTCGTCGAGCAGTAGTACGTTAGGCTTTTGCCAGGCGATGATCGCCAGCGCCAGGCGGGCTTTTTCACCCCCGGAAAAATGCGTGATAGGTTCGAACGCGCGTTCCCCGTGGAAATCGAAGCTGCCGAGGAAGTTGCGCACTTCCTGCTCGCGCGCCTGGGGCGACAGGCGCTGGATATGCAGCGCCGCCGACGCGTTGATATCCAGCGCTTCCAGCTGATGTTGGGCAAAATAACCTAACTTGAAATGCTCACCGTTGGTTCGCTCGCCAGCCAGCAACGGCAGGCTGCCAGCCAGGGTTTTGATCAAGCTGGATTTCCCCGCACCGTTCGGCCCCAGCAAGCCGATGCGCGTTTCCGGCACGATACTGAGTTCGACTTTTTGCAGGACGGCCTTATCGCCATAACCAATTTCACCGCGCGCAATGTGGACCAGTGGCGTGGACATTTTATCGGCGCAGGTAAAGGTAAAGCTAAACGGCGAATCGATATGCGCTGGTGCAATTTTTTCCATGCGCTCCAGTTCTTTAATCCGGCTTTGCGCTTGACGCGCCTTGGAGGCTTTGGCGCGGAAGCGGCGGATAAAGTCTTCGATGTGCGCAATGCGTTCCTGTTGTTTCTCAAAACTCACCTGTTGTTGCGCGAGTTTTTCGGCGCGTTGCCGTTCGAAAGCAGAATAGTTGCCCGCGTAGTTGTCGAGTTTATTGCGCTCGATACACACGGTGCGATCAATGATGTTGTCGAGAAAATCCCGGTCGTGAGAGATGATAATCAGCGTGCCGGGATAACGTTGTAACCATTGTTCCAGCCACAGGGTTGCGTCCAGATCCAGGTGGTTGGTGGGCTCATCGAGCAACAGCAGGTCGGATGGACACATGAGCGCCTGGGCAAGGTTGAGGCGGATACGCCAGCCTCCGGAAAAATCGCTTACCGGCCGTGTGTCATCGCCCGGCGCAAATCCCAGGCCGCTCAATAATTGTTGCGCGCGGGCCGGTGCGGAATAGGCAAAGATCTGCTCCATCTCGCCGTACAGGTGCGCGAGCTTGTCGCCATCCTGCCCGGCGGCGGCGATCTCCCCTTCAAGGCGGCGCAGTTCGGTATCGCCATCCAGCACATAATCCAGCGCCGAACGCTGTGTATGACCCACTTCCTGTGCCATGTGCGCGATGCGCCATTGGCGGGGAACCTCGCAACTGCCGGTGTCGCTGGCGATCCTGCCCAGCAGCATCTGGAAAAGAGTGGATTTACCGCTGCCATTGGCACCGATCAAGCCAATCTTCTGGCCCGGAAAAATGGTCAGGTCGGCGGATTCCAGCAGGAATTTGCTGCCGCGTTGTAAAGAGATGTTTTGTAATTGAATCATGGCGCGCATTCTAGCAGACTGCTTCGCAACCGATGTGTTCGGCCAATGAAAATCAGGACAATTTTGAATCCGGAAGATGTATATGACTCCCCCAACGGTTTCTCTATGGAATTTTGCCCTCGCGCTTTACGCCGCCCCCGGTGTAGAGAACGTATACTTGCGCTTGCAATATGACTTCCAGGCGAACACCAATATGGTGTTGTGGAGTTGTTGGCTGGACGCACAAAACATTCGGCTGACGCCTGAGCGTCTGGAGCAGGCGCATGAATGCATTGCATCATGGGATCGCGCTGTCGTTGCGCCATTGCGACAACTGCGCAGGGATCTCAAGCAGCACGCTTCGGAGGATCACCAGGTCGGCAGCTGTCGCCAGGCGATCAAATCGGCGGAACTGGCGGCGGAAAAAGTCGAATTGGATTGGCTGGAAGCGATGGCCGGCGATTGGCCTGCGGAAACGACGCCATTAGCCTTGGGGGAAAACGTATTACATTATCTGAACACGCTTCGCGTACCAAAGAATTTGGTTGAAGAGATACTGGCTTATTTGTTGGAAGAAATGAGAAGTAAGTATTAGCCTTTGCCCGATATGAGCTTGGTGTTAGGCCATGGGTTTCGAAACCCATGGCCTAATGACAAGCGGATTACAAATTACCTTGGCTACCGTCCAAACGGACACCGCAACTCACGTTACGTCAATCAGAACTTATCGTCGTTTTCAAACAGGCTGCCGCTTGCCGGAGTAGGTGATGTCGGCGCATCCGGTACCTGAGTCGCTTTGGGAAGCGGATTATCGCGCGGCTCAATCATACCGATGGTGGTGTGGCTTGGAATCGGCTTCTCATGGGTATCAGTCACCACGGTATTTACCGGCGCTGGCTCAGCGGGCTTGGATGTCGTCGCTGCCGGCTTTTTCTCTACTTTCGGCTCAGCCTTTTTCTCAGCGTTGTTTTCGGGTTTGGTCTCTGCTTTTTTCTCAGCCTTGCGCTGTGCTTTTTTCGCGGGCTTGGCAGCTTTCTTTTCAGCAGGCTTTTGTTGTTCTGCGGCCGGTTTTTCGCTCGCCTTGCCGGACTCGGCCGGCTTGTTTGCTACCGGAGCCGCTTTTTTAGCCGCAGGTTTTGCGGCGGCCTTTTTAGTGGCTTTGGGTTTGGCGGGGGCAGTTGATGCGGGTGCGCTGGTTACTGCAGCCGGTGCCTCAGCTTTTTTGGTGGCTGCTTTTTTCGCTGCTGTGGCGGGCTTCGCCGTCACTTTCTTTGCCGCTTTCTTTTCAGTCCTGGCTGGTTTTGCCTTAGTCGATTTGGTGGCCTTGGCCACGGCTTTGCTCATCTCTGCTGCATTTTTTTTCTCGGCACGCAGTGCTGCGACAACCTCATGGGCGGCGACCAGCGTTTTGTTTTGCGCGGCGGCCTCGGCTTTCAGTTTCTGCAGACGGGCCTTGGCCGCTGCAGTCGTTGCAGCTTTGCCACGCAGGTCAGCCAGTTTTTTGGCTGATGCCGCTGCGGACTTTTGTGCGGCAGCAAGTGCTTTTTCTGCGGCGTTGAGTTTTTGTGCCCGCGCTTTTTCTAGCTCGGCACTTACTTTGGCAATCTGCTTTTCAATGTCAGCAATCGAGACTGAGGTTGTCTTTTTGGCGGCCATGACGGTGTCCTATCGGTTTAAGGGTGGTAACAGTGAATGATGCAATCTTATGGACAAATCCAGATGCAAACTTATCGTGAACATCAGGCTGAAACGGCGACTATCTTTTTACATCAGGATGAGCTTTTGAACCGGCCTCATTGTAATCGTGGTTTTTAAAAAAGTGTATGTCTGCTAACGAACAAAAGTGTTGATTTTTTGTACGCGCATCCAAGGTTGAGCCGGATGCTGGTCATCGAGCTGCGAAAATAAAAGCAAATCCAAATATGAGTCTCTGATAGCGCATCCTGGTAAGGGTTCGAACCAAGCGCAAAAATAACAGTCTGAACTGCGCCGGTTCATCCTGAGGCAAGCATAGGGACCATCATCTTGCCCGCCGATTGCATCGCAGATTCCGCACAAAACCCGCAGAATTCAGCAAAAAAACCGCAAAAGAGGCTCACAATCCTTCCCAGTTGGTATACCATTGGCGGCTTCTCTGGCCCCTGAAGTAGTGGATTTGCCGGGTTGGATTTAATCGGTCGACCGGCCCTTATGTCCTGGCTGGATAGATTAGGAAGCAAATACATCAATAAATTTAAGGTGTCATATGATTAACAAAAAACTACTTGTGGGCTTAGTGTCTTCTGTTGTTCTGGTGGTCGGTTGTGAAAAACAGGCTGAGGAACCCAAAGCTGTTGAGCTGACCACGCTCGAGCAGAAAGTGAACTACACCATTGCCCGCAACCTGGCAAATAACTTCAAGCAAAACGGTCTGGTGGTTGATCCGGACAGTTTCATGCTGGCACTCAACGATGTGCGTGACGGTGTTGAGTCCCGTCTGACGGAAGAAGAAATGCAGACTGTTATGCAGACCTTCCAGGAACAGGCCATGGCCAAGCGTGAAGAAGAGCAGAAAAAAATCGCCGATGAGAATGCTGAGAAAGGTAAGGCATTCCTTGAGGAAAACAAAGCTAAAGAGGGTGTGACCACCACTGAAAGCGGTTTGCAATATCGTGTGATCACCGAAGGTTCCGGTGTTAAGCCCAAGGCGACCGACACTGTGACCGTACACTACAGCGGCAAGTTGCTGGACGGTACTGAATTCGATAGCTCTTACTCACGTAACGAGCCCGCTACGTTTGACCTGAACAGTGTTATCCCGGGTTGGACTGAAGGCCTGCAGTTGATGTCACAAGGCTCCAAGTGGGAATTGGTTATCCCGTCTGACCTGGCATATGGCCCTGGCGCCAACGGCCCGATTCCACCCAACTCTGTACTGGTGTTTGAAGTGGAATTGCTGGAAGTGAAAAAGGCTGACGCCGAGTAAAAAATTCAACGAGCTAACAAAAAACCCGCTGTCAAAAGCGGGTTTTTTTATGGGCGTTAATCCTGCTGGAACGGTGCCGTGAGAACAGGATTAGCTGACCAGGTCTTTATGTGATGTGTGCAGTACCGCAATCATGCGGTCTTCGGCGCTGAAGCGTACTTCCAGTGTTTCGCCCAATTCCGAAAGATCGGCATCAAGTGAAGTGAGGTCGTCGGTTTCCAGGTATTTGTCGTTGAAGTCGAGGATTTGCTCAGTCGTTTTATCGACCACAGAGAAAAGTGTGCCGGCTTCTTTCAATGCGTCGGTATCGTCAAACTGCCGACCTTCTTTAATGAGTTGATCGTAAATTTCAAAGTGGCCTGCTGAGACATAGTCCACCAGGATCTGACACAGGGTACGCAACTTCGCTCCGCGCAGGGCTTCGTTTTCAGGGGTGGCTTCAAGGCCGCTCAGTGCACAGTATTGCACTAGCATGTCCTGTCGCTCTTGCAGCCAGCGATCAATGATTTCGCTGACGCCGCCCCAGAGCTCTTTGGCGTTTTTACAATTGTCTAGCATGCGATATTTCCTTGAATAACCATTTTTTAAATCAGGCGAGTCAAGATAGGCTATCCCGCCGCTGACGGCAAGCCTAATCAGCCTTCCGCCAGGCCTGAAAGAGATTGATCAATGCCAGGCCGATGAACGCCACCAGGGTCCAGCCAGCAATGCTGATACCAAACAGGGACCAGTCCACCTTTGCGCAATTACCGTCACCTTGCAGCAACACCTCCAGTGCCTGAAGGAACGGATAAACGTCAAACATATAAGAAAGACCAGGGCCACACGCCGGGACCTGATCTTCGGGCAAGCTTTGCAGCCACAATTGGCGACTCGAAAAAGCTCCGCCGATGACTGCCGCAAGGATACCCAGCACAGCGTAGACGCGCCGGCCGATCCGGACAGGGTTATGGAGGAATGCAATCAGGGCAATGAGCCCCACAAGAATTACAAAGGCCCGTTGGGTAATACAGAGCGGACAGGGTTCCAGCCCCATAACGTGCTCCATGTAGGCGGCAATCAACATTAAACCAACACAGCCGAGGAAGATAATTAGATTTGTCTGGCGAATACTGGGCAACATGGTGAATCCTTCGTTAAGGTTATGGAAGCAATAGTACGCAAAAAGTCTCCGGGTGCGCCAGCCAATTGCCGGATGCCTGTGGACTGTTTGATGGGATGTGATTGTCGGCGTATAGCGAGACGCCAGAAAAGCCAAGGGTTGACCGGCCATTTATCGGAGGGTTCAATACCTCCATTTATTCGGAACGGTGTAGGGAGATGTTATGAATACTGCTATGGGTTGTCGGACCAGGCATGTGTTATGGATGTTGCTGGTGAGTTTTTACCTGGGGCATTCTCCGGTCTTTGCCGCTGGCGGCGGTGGGGGTGCCAGCGGGCCTTATATAGAACTTAAGCCAGCATTTGTGGTGAATTACGGCGGCGTAGGCAAGATTAAATATCTCAAAGCGGATATTTCCTTGCGCGTCGATGACCCCAAGGCCGTAGAGGCGGTCAATCACCACATGCCGTTGATCCGCAATGCACTGGTGTTGTTGTTCAGTCGCCAGACCGACGAGGCCATGGCCAGTGTCGAGGGAAAAGAAGCGATGCGCCAGGATTCATTGACCGAGATTAATCGCCTGCTCGCGGAAGAAACCGGTGAGCAGGCGGCGATCAACGATGTGTTATTCAATAATCTGGTGATGCAAAAGTAAAGGCAATAAAAACCTGCCCGAACATTTATTAAAATCCTGGGGCAGGTGCGTGCGTTGTTAGTTGTTCACACAGCAGCGATATTGCGCATAATAATTATCGAGGTAGGCTGCAAAAGGTAATTGCGGCGTCGCTTCAAGTTCCTGTTGTTCAATCAGCGAGCGCTGCGCAAGGCGTTGGTAATAAGCTTCCTTATCAGCGTCGAGTGGATGGCTGGCAAAATATTGCCGATGTTGCTCAGCTAGCGCCATGGTGTGGCCAAAAAATGTTTTCTGTTCGGTGCGCATATCTTGCAGTATGCGCGCTGAGGGTGTCAGTTCAGGGTGTTGCACTTTCAGGGATTGTTGAGCGACTGCCTGTTGATATTGCGTGCCACCATTGGCCTGATCCAGCAAGGCGGCGCATTCCGCTGTTCCGGCCAGAATGTCTTCAGCCCAGCGACGCATGCTGATGGTTTCCCGGTTGCGTATCAATGTCAGATCCGGATCGCGCCCGTGGTAAACCACACGTTTCTGATTGTCCTGCCCTTCGCGGTATTCTTCTGAACCGGTCAGCGGACTATCGTGCAGTAAACAAAACAATAAAAACGCATCCATGACATGCATCTGTTCGGCGGTAATGCCGAGCGGCTCATACGGATTGAGATCAATGCACCGCACTTCCACATATTCCACTCCGCGCAAGCGCAGTGCCTGCAAAGCAGTTTCGCCGGATTGGGCCGGGTGTTTGGGGCGGATGCTGCTATAAAATTCATTTTCGATTTGTAGCAGGCTGGTGTTGAGTTGCTGATAACGTCCCTGGGCATCCATCAACCCCACAGCTTCATAAGCCGGATGTGTGGTAGAGATGGCGCCATACAAGGTTTTAAGATAACTGGGCAGATTGTTGTAACACACAATCAATGATTGCTGAGCGTCACTCTGGTAACCGAGGTCACCCATACGCAACGATGTGGCATAAGGTGTGTAGAGTGATTTGGCCTGTTCATCGAAAGCCTGCAACTGATGCGCGCGACCTTTCACAAACGAACTGCACACAGCCGGCGAGGCACCGAACAAATAAATCAGCAACCAGAAATAACGGCGGAAGTTACGGATCAAGGCAAAGTAACGTTGGGTCTTGTAATCCTGCAAGGATAACTGGTTACCTTCTTCCTGTTGCAAGGCGAGCCAGAATTCATTGGGCAGCGAAAAATTATAGTGAATGCCGGCGATGGTTTGCATCGAACGGCCATAGCGATGGCCCAGGCCGATACGGTAAATCGTCTTCATGGTGCCGCTGTTGGAGTTGCCGTAACGCGCAACAGGAATTTGGTCATCCGACCCTAATAAGCAAGGCATACTGGCAGGCCACAGGCGCTCGCCTTGTTGATCCAGTTGCTGACAGGTAAAGCGGTGAATATCTTCCAGTTGCTGCAACAACTCGGCGATATGGCGGAAAGGCTCGGTAATAAACTCGAGCAGCGCCTCGCTGTAATCGGTGGTGATATGCGGGTGCTTGAGCGCGGAGCCCAGCGCCAGAGGATGATCCGTTTGTGCGAGTGTTCCATCGGGCAAGACGCGCAGACTTTCTTTTTCCAGGCCGCGCAGGATGCCCGTGAAGGTGGCGTTGTGCAGGGGTTGGGAAAAAGCCTGCAACAGGTGCTGGAAGGATGATGCTTGCCGCGAAGTGGGCGAAGGTTGGGATGGTTGCGACAAGCTGGTGTCCTCATAAACCGCTGTCACAGGGTGGCAGCCGGGCATTAACAAGCAATATATTCGGGGCTCCATGCCGGGCGGTCGCTGTGCCCCGAACCTTCTATCTGGATGCAATCCGCTTACAGCAGCGGTTGTTGATGATCCTCAATATCCAATTCGTCTGACGCGTCGGGCTCGACCGATTCGGGATCATTTGACAAGGTAATATCCGCTGCAAAATTATCGGCATCGGCATCGGCATCGGCATCGGCATCGGCATCGGCATCGGCATCGGCAACTACTGTCTCGGTGAACAGCGGCGCAGATGTGGGTGCGTCGTTAGGCAGCAATGCGGGCTCGATGACCGGCAACCCTTTGTCGTTCGCCTTGCAGCTCACCACTTTGATGCGCTGGGTGTAATCCTTGGAACTGATTTCAAACACCTGGTTAACCGCTTCATCTTTATGCGGTGTTTTGAACAGGCTGGCAGGATCACTGCCGTCCAGCCATTCTTTCTGACGCCCCAGAAAGAGCTTGTCATGATTTTGCAGGATAAAAAGCTCGCTCATATCACTCATGTCTATCGCTTGGCGGTGTGGGTTGATTGACGGCCAACACCCGGTTCCGAATCTGGCGGGATTGTTCAGTTTTCCGGTGGTTCGCGCAAGCCCTATTTATAGGGATGATTGGATGAACAACAAGGGTCGACTTGAGCGCCGGGCCTGATTTGATCTGTGGATATCGCCAATAAAGGCGTATGATGTCCGGGCGCGCCTCGCCGCCCGGAACCGCAACAACACTGACGGGAAACCCTATTATGACCCTCACAGAGCTGCGTTATATTGTCACCCTTGCGCAAGAGCAACACTTCGGCCGCGCAGCGGATCGCTGCCATGTCAGTCAGCCCACACTGAGTATTGCGGTCAAGAAACTGGAGGATGAACTGGGGGTGGCATTGTTTGAGCGTACCAAGACCCGTGTGCAACCCACGCCGATTGGCGAACAGATCGTGGCCCAGGCTCACCGGGTGCTGGAGCAAACGGCGGCCATTAAAGATATTGCCGATGCCGGTAAGGATCAGCTGAGCAGCCCGCTGGCAGTGGGTGCCATCTTCACCATTGGCCCTTATCTGTTGCCGCAATTCATTCCCCATTTGCAAAAGCTCGCCAGCCACATGCCTCTTTATGTTGAAGAGGGTTACACCGCAACCCTGGGCAAAAAACTGCGCAATGGCGAACTGGATGTCATCATCGTGGCCTTGCCTTTCAGTGAGCCTGATGTGGTGACCCAGCCGCTGTTTGATGAATCCTTTGTGGTGCTGATGCCTCACGATCATCCACTGGCGAGTCAGGACGCCATAAGCCCGAACGACCTGGATGACCAGGATGTATTGTTATTGGGCGAGGGGCATTGTTTCCGCGATCAGGTACTCGCGACCTGCCCACATTTGCAGTCCACGGAAGAGCGCGCGTCCCAGCGCATTCACACCGCCGCTGAAGGCAGCACCCTGGAAACACTCCGGCACATGGTGGCCTCGGGACTGGGCATCACGATCCTGCCCTTATCCGCTGCGCAAACATCGCTCTATGCGCCCAATGTGTTGGTGACCCGTCCGTTTACGGAACCGGCACCCAAACGTACACTGGCCTTGGCCTGGCGCGCGAGCTTTCCACGTCACAAGGCGATTGATGTATTGCGCAAGGCGATCCAGGCTTCCAGTGCCGCCTATTGGAATTACACCACACAGCGCGAATCTGGAAGCTCGGGGCTGATGGTAGAAAATAATCAATGGTAATTCTCGCGGCTAAACGCATAGAACGCATGTTATGAAACCCATAAAAAAAATAGTCATTGTCGGCGGTGGTTCTTCCGGTTGGATAGCCGCGTCCATGTTGTCATTCCATTTAAAGAACGACCTGTGCCAGATTGAGCTGGTGGAATCTGCGGAGATAGGCACTATCGGTATCGGTGAATCAACCGTGCCGCCTTTTGTCGGGCTGATCCAGCGCCTGGGTATTGATGAGCAGGAATTTGTGCGCGAAACCCGCGCGACCTACAAGCTCGGCATCAAGTTTGTCGACTGGCACCAGCGCAACGAAAAATACTTCCATCCCTTCGGCGTCATCGGGAAAAAAATCGGTCATCACGATTTTTACCAGTGTTGGCTCAAGGCGCGTATGCAGGGTGAGGCGGCATCCCTGCAGGACTTTTCCCCCTGCAATGTCATGGCTGAAAATGGCCGTTTCTTTCTACCCAACCAGGCGCAAAACACGCCCATAGGCGGCGCTAACTACGCCTTGCATGTGGATGCCCAACTGGTTGCCCGGTATCTGCGTCGGTATGCTGAAGCCCGGGGTGTGATTCGCACCGAGGGGCTCGTTGAGCAGGTTACCCGGCGTGATAATGGCCATATCGACAAGATCGTCTTGGCGGATGGGCGGGAAATTCACGGCGATTTCTTTATCGACTGCACCGGTTTTAAAGCGTTACTGATTGAAAAGTCCTTGGGCGTCCAGGTCGAGGACTGGTCGGATTTCCTGCCTTGTGATCGCGCCATTGCTATCAAGACCGAGCAGACCGAGCCAACCTTGCCCTACACCTTGGCCACAGCGCGCAAGGCAGGCTGGACCTGGCGCATTCCGCTGCAACACCGCATCGGTCACGGTTATGTCTACGCCAGCCGTTTTTGCAGCGACGCCGATGCCAAATCCACCCTGATGCGCGCCATTGACAGCCCCATGGTGGAAGAGCCCCGCGTCATTCCCTTTGTGACCGGCAAGCGGCGGGAAATATGGAAATACAACTGTTTATCCCTCGGTCTGGCGGCGGGTTTTGTGGAACCGCTGGAGTCGACCGCCATCCACCTCATTGCGCGCGGTATGGATTTTTTCCTGCGTTATTTCCCGGACCAGGATTGCGATCCGGGCCTGGTGCGCGAGTACAACCGACGCATGGCGGGTGACTACGAAGAGGTGCGCGATTTTATTGTCCTGCATTACTGCGCGACCCAGCGCCAGGACACACCCTTCTGGCGCTGGTGCCAGCAAATGCCGCTACCGGATTCATTGCAAGAGCGAATCGAGCTCTTCCGCGGCCACGGTGCGTTGCGCGAAGGTGTGGATGAATTGTTCCGCAGTGCCAGTTGGCAATCGGTCTTCGAGGGGATGGGAATTCGTCCGCGTAAACATTGCCCGCGGGTGGACAATGTGGATTTCACCCAGATCGGTGAAACCCTGAAGTTGGCCCGGGCGGCCATCCAGGGGATGGTAAAAACCCTGCCGACTCACGATGAATTTTTGCAGCGTCAGATGAAGGCAAAAACCCCTTAGCGCCGCATCAGGGCGCCACTGCCAGATACTGCCCGTTCAATAAATAATCGCTGTTCACGACCGCGACGCTGTGGGAGGGATACACCTCGCGCAATTCGATCAGCGTTTGACGATCCACCAGGCGGGTATCGTAGAGTTGGTATTCGCCATTGACGGGTTGCACCACCAATTGATACAGCGCCAGCGTATCGCCCGCGCGCAAGCCGTTGTTGGCGCCGCTGTGTAGCAGGATCTGCTGTTGGCTGGGTCTGCTCTCCACCCGCGTGATATAGGGTTGGCATTGAATGGCGGCTGCCAGTTCGTCGCCGGCTTTGTTCACCAGCCCACCGATTTGTTCGCCATAATCGCTCTCCCAGAATAACGACGAGCCGAAGTCCACTTCCCTGCGGCTGCTGATCCCCCAGATCCCCACCGTGTCATAACGTTTCTGAAATAAAACCTGGCCGGTAAAACCATCGCGCAAGCTGAGGTGAAAACTGAAATGGCGATCGCGTTTGTCAAACCGGGTTTTGAACCCGAACGTATCGTGAACACCATTGACGAAACGGGTATATAAACCTGGTGAATAAGTCGCGCCGGGGTGCGCCATGGACATATCCAGGATTTCGCCGCTCACGATAAATTGGGTGCGATAGGCACGGGCCAGCTGCTGGACCTGGTTCGTCACGCGCAGGCCGCTGGTATCGCCGGGGTTGGTGAGGCTCTGCGGAAGTTGCACCGGCGTCAGGATGGCATGGCGGCGTTGCAACTGCTGGCTCAGCAGGGATGGCAAACCCTCTTCCGCCTGATGCAGCCCACCGGCTTTGGATGAATCGGCTTCGGTGCGGTTAAAGCGCGCGATAGCGATGGATTTGTGATAGGGGCTTTCTTGTAAAGAGGCCTGCGCATGATCGCATTGGTTGCGCCGGCCCGGGTGCTCGGCGTCCTGCGCATAGCGCGTGGTGGAATTAGACACAATGAATGCTGTCGGATGGGAGCGATTTCCGAGGGACTCTGCGTCCGGTTTGACCGCTATATCCTTTGGCAACGGAAAATCCCGAGCTGGTTCCGGCGCTCCGGTGACGGGTGGCTCAGTGCTCACCGAAGCCTCAGCGGCAACGACTGGCTCTGCAACCACAAGAGGCTCGGGGACTATCAGCGGCTCTTGAATGGGGACCGATGCGGGACTTTCCGTGGCCGTCACGCTCTCACCAGGCGGAGACTCCTCAGCCAGCGCTGTCGTGCTGCCGAGCAGCCACGCAATAGCCAGCAATCTGAGCAGACGGCAGCAAATAAGACGTGCGTGCATGAAAATTCCTCGCCCGGTGATGTTGGCGTCGTAAGCAAAATGTTTTAGGGTGGCTGCGGGCAAGATGAAAACTGCCCTTTCACACTGTGTCGGCACCGGGCGCCATATCTTTACAACAACGGAGAATAATCCTGATGGTCCGTCAGTTCCCCCGCTCAGCCGCGCTGGCTGTCGTGCTCCTCAGTCTGTCTGTCTTGTTGGGTGGATGTGGTACGCCCGGCCGCAGTTATGCCAAAACCGGGATGCAAGAAACGCTGGAGATCGACATCCTGCGCAACAACAGCAAGATGTTCGTCTATCGCCTCAAGTGGCCGGATGATGCGATTCCCAACCATATTCGCGTCGCGCGCCACAGCGGCCCGAATCAACCGAGGAATGTGGGCGGAGTCGATATCAACCGCAATACCTATGAACGCCTCCAGCAAAATGCGGCCTACGTGGTCAAGCACATGCATTATTGTCGCGAGGGGTTTATTGAATTGGATCGCAGTATCTCGCGCTATCACCTATGGCTGAAAGGTGAATGTAAGGAAAGCGCGAGCGCCGCTGATCGGCAACAATTTGCGGGTCAGGAAATATTGGCGATTAGTCCCGATATCTAGCAACCTCTGCAATATGCTTGCAAGGCAGGTCCCTGATGTGTGGGCGAGGGGGCCGTATACCCTCGCCTCTAATTTTCCAGCGTGTAGTGCGCACAATAGCTGTTGCAATCGACAGCAGTTGTTACTGAAATCAAGCCCACCCGCCACACCCATAGCCTTCCTGCCGATCTCCCGGCCATATCCCATATGGGAGATGCTGGCGCATAAAATCTCTCTTAAACTGCGCTTTGAAGTAGCCTGCCCGTCGGGGATGGCTATAGATATCAAACATATGGGGGATGTTATGGGTTATCGAAAATTATTGCTGATCTTGTTGCCGACATTATTGGTCGGAGCCTGTGGTGGCGATTCCGGTTCAAAGTCACCCGGAAGCAGCTCATTAAGCAGTTCTTCAAGCTCACTTGGCGCGAGTTCTGTGAGCAGTTCTTCGACCTCCAATAGCTCTTCTGAAGGGGCATCTTCAAGTTCTCCTGCTTCAGAAGCCACTGTCACCGGCACGTTTGTGGACAGTGCCGTGGCCGGTATTGGCTATCGCACCGAAACCCAGGAGGGGGTGACTAATACGCACGGTGAATACAATTACATTCCTGGAGAAACTGTAACCTTTTTTATCGGGGATATGGAGCTGCCGCCAGTACGTGCCAAAGGTGTGGTAACACCGCTCGATATTGCCGGTACAGACGATTTCGATAACCAGGTGGTGGTAAACATTGCGCGTTTGCTCCAGACCTTGGACGCCGATGGCGATCCATCTAACGGTATCAGTATCCCCGCCAGTGCGGCCGAGGCAGCCGTGGAGACCAACTTTGATGTGCCCACTGGCGAGTTCGAACTCGCCACCACCAATTTCATTGCCAATGCGGGTGGCGGCTCAACGACGTTAATCTCCGCCGTTGATGCACAGCAACACCTGGAAGCCACCGTGACTGATACGCGTGCATCCTTAATTGGAACCTGGTATTACCGCGATACCAGCGCTGCGAACGCCAGCGAACATATTCATATTGCGGTAACGTTTCTCGATCATCAGACCTACGTAATGATCAACGATGAAAGCGGCGAAGATATAAACGGCAAGGATGGGTTTGAAATCGGTCAGTATAGCTGGAACCTCAGAACCGGCCTCTTCACCGCCAGTACCCGTGTGGATACCAATGGTGAATGGGGCTTATCCCATCCTTGCGAAGGGGAAATATTCACGCTTGAGGTGCGCGGTGACACTTTGCTATTTGGGGTTGATACAGAGGTAGGTTCCTCATGTGATGAGGGTGGTGAGGGAGAGGTTGTCATGGAGTTTACTCGTGTTGACTCAGACACAGATCCCATGGTCGGAACCTGGTGGCTTGATTTTGAGGCGCAAGATCAATTAGCCCTGGTGACTTTCACTGCCGACAACACCTATTTAATGATGCAAAACAGCGAAAGCACTGAGGAAGGCCTTGCGGGCATTGAACGAGGGACTTACCTGCGCGACCCTGAGAGTTACGACACAATTTTCACTACAATCACTGACACCAATGGTCAGTGGGGCTTTTCTCACCCGTGCGCAATTCTTGATGTCTCCGGTAGCAATAACCTGGCGTGTGGGCCGGAAGGGCGCGATATCATCCAAACCACGAATGCGTCGGGTGGTTCTCTGACCTTTATCAGCGAGGCCGACACCATCGCTGCAGGCGAAGAAGAGCCAGTCGTCTTTACGCGCGTGGATGACGTCGACCCGCCGACGCAATTAGATTTGGTGGTCACCAATACACTGGTTGAGTACAACCAGGGGGAGCAATACTCGGTCAGTGGCTCGACCATGCAGTGCAGCTTTTCAATGGCTGAAGGTGAGAGTGAAACCTTTGAGGAAACCTGGTACCTGAGTGACGACCCGGATGGTAGGAGCTATCTGAGTTTTACTGAGGACGACGTAACTGAAGAGGCTGACATTCACTACGATCCGGCCACGGGTACCGTATCTTACTCTGAGCATGACCCCAAGACTGAGGTAACAGATTGTATAGGCTGCCAGACCACCTACTACGTGGAAAGTAGCTGGTCCTGGGAAGCTACTTATGATCCTGCCGCCGATAATCTAATAGCCGGAACGGTTACGGAAACAATCATCCTGACATGGGATCTCGATGCTTCCGAGTCCATCTGTACCGGCACCTATGAGATGACTGCCGACCTCCAACCATAACGGATCCACTCCTGATAATTACCGACGGCGCCATTGGCGCCGTTTTTTTGGCGTCGAAAATTTGCCGGTACTGTATTTTCTCCTATGCTCATTACATTGATCAGGTTTAGGAGCAAAGCGTGGGCGTTGATGACAGTAACTGGCTTGCAGTGGCAGATGCCTTCCAGGCTGCAGCCTTTGATCAGAATTGGTATCGAGCTCTGGAAGGTTTGGCTCAGGTGACAGGATCGGCGAGCGGTCAGCTCATCGGTATCGGCGCTGATGCCGCAGTTCCGTTCAACCTGGTGACCAACGTTGACCATGAGCTGGGTCAGCGGTTTATTGAAGCGGGCGGCGGAGACCCGCGGGTCAATCCCCGCGTAAATGCGGGCATCAACGCGCCTATCTTGAAAGCTCTGGCCGAATCCGACTTCATCACCCCGGATGAATATAAACACCACCCGCACTATCAGGAATTCGCGGTGCCATGTGGAGTCCCGTATATCTGCCTATCAACGCTGGAACGCAATGACGACATGTTGATTGGTTTGGCCGTTTTGCGTTCCCATCAACAAGGGCATATCACGGATCAGGAACGGCAAGTCTTCGCCACGCTGGCGCCGCACGTACGTGCAGCAGTCAGAACCCAACTCGCCCTTGAAGGCAATGGCGCAGCTTTGTTGGTGGGTGCTATGGATTCGCTCACAATCCCCGCCTTCGTGTGCGACAGGAATGGCCTGGTACGTGCCCTGTCCTCCCACGCGGAAGCACTGATTCACGGTGACCGTGGCCTCCATTTAACCTTGGGCCGCTTGCGCGCGATCAATTCGCTTGACGATATCCGGCTAAAAAACGCGATGGATGCTGCAATCAGTGAACCGGCTATCGGCAGGCCCCCTTCATTGCACAAGGTTGTCATTCAGCGGGGTGCATCGGATGCGCCTTCGTTAGTATTGAACGTCGTTGCCTTGCCGGCTCGGCAGCTGGAATTCAGTTTCGCTCCACGCGTTTTAGTGGTGGCCCGGACTGAGCGTGAACAGGAGGATAACAAGCTAGTTGTTCTGCAGATGGTTTATGCATTGACCAAGGCGGAAACCGAGATCGCGTTGCATATTTATCACGGCAAATCGCCCGAGGCTATCGCTTCACTGCGTGGCGTTTCCGTGGGCACGGTGCGTGCTCAACTCAAGTCCATCTTCGTCAAACTGGGCGTGAATCGGCAGGCAGAACTGGTAGCGAAACTCAGTCGGTTGTAGCTAATCGCTCGCGGGCACTTCACGCTTTCCGTTATAATCGCCCGCCTTTCTTGCCCCCTTTTCCTTTACCTCTGGATTGCTCATGTCCCTGCCTGTTTTGATTCTCAAATCCCAAGCCGACCGCCGCCTGAAGCTGGGCCATCTCTGGATTTACAGCAACGAGGTCGATGTTGAACGCTCACCGCTGAAAACCTTCGAGGCGGGCGCGCAGGCATTGGTCACCAGCCACAGTGGCAAACCCCTCGGCATTGCGGTGATGAATCCCAATGCCCTCATCTGTGGGCGCCTGGTCAGTCGCAGCGAAAAATACCCGCTCAATAAATCCCTGTTGGTGCACCGCATCAACCAATCGCTCGCGTTGCGTGAGCTGACCTTCGATCAGCCTTATTACCGGTTGATTTTCGGGGATGCCGATTTGCTTCCGGGTTTGGTGGTGGACCGTTTTGGGGATTACCTGGTGGTGCAGATTGCCAGTGCGGGGATGGAAAAAGTGAAGGACGAGATTGTTGAAGCCCTGGTGCAAACACTGAAACCGCGCGGCATTTTATTGAGTAACGACCATAGCGCGCGCGCCCTGGAGGCCCTGCCGGAGTATGTGGAAGTGGCTTATGGTGAAGTGCCAGAACAGGTTGAACTGGTGGAAAACCACACGCGCTTTTTGGCTCCGGTACATGGCGGGCAGAAAACCGGTTGGTTTTACGACCATCGTATCAATCGCGCGCAATTGCAGGCTTATGTAAAAGGCAAGCGGGTGCTGGATGTCTTTTCATACATTGGCGGTTGGGGCATCCAGGCTGCCCAGGCTGGTGCCCGTGAGGTTGTCTGTGTGGATGCGTCAGAAGCTGCTCTGGATGGTGTTGAGCGTAATGCGGTACTCAATGGCGTGAGTGAGCGGGTCAGCACTATCCAGGGAAAAGCCATCGAGGTGATGAAGCACCTGATTGCGCAGGACGAACATTTCGATGTGGTAGTGCTCGATCCCCCCGCGTTTATCAAGCGTCGTAAAGATCAAAAGTCCGGTGAAGCCGCTTATCGTCACGTCAACGAGTTGGGGATGCGCTTGTTAGGCCGCGATGGTCTGCTGGTGTCCGCCTCATGCTCCATGCATCTGCACCGGGATACACTGCTGGATATCGTGCGCGGTGCTGGCCGCCACCTGGACCGCCATGTGCAAATTATCGGGCAGGGCGGCCAAGGGCCGGATCATCCGGTGCATCCGGCTATCCCTGAGACTGACTACCTGAAAGCCATATTCGCGCGGGTTTACCTTCCCTGATGTGAGTGGGCCGCAGAGCGAACTCCTTGTTATTCTGCGGCCAGATTCGGCGTGCCCAGTGCATTGGCCAGGTGCGGCAGTTGCTCCAGCAGGCTGGCCAGTTTCGCGCTGGTTATATTGTCTTTTTCCTGGGTAAGTTCGTTCAGGCCAGCGATCAGATTCTGAAGTTGTTGTTGCCATTCCAGTCCTGCATCCGCCATGAGCAAATGATTCACCAGCGGCGATTCGCCTTGGGTCAGCAAGGCTTCCAGACCACTCAGCAGCGCCAGGTTATGTTGGAGTGTATCCCCGGCAAATTGGTTGTGGTGCATGGCACGATCGTTAGTTACGGCTTGCAGCAATTGATCCGGCAGCGCTACCGCCAGCAACTGGTGCGCTGTGCCGTGAATCAACGCGAGCCGGACCTGAGGCGAGAGTTTCAGATAACTTTGACTGATGGTGCTGAGGGGATTTTGCCAATCCTGCCGCAGGCGTTGTAAATCGTCAGCCAGTACCTGATTTATCAAACGCAGCACCGTGCGGCGGCGATTATTGGGCAAGTCGCCTATGGTGAGGCCGGCCGCGTTCTGCTCGGCATTGATCGTGGTGATCGGCACAAAGTCCGCAAATGGCCGTTGACCTTGTTCTCCCCACAACAAGAATTCCAGGGCATGGAATCCCAGGCTGACTTCGCTGGGATCGGTCAAGCCATGCTGCTGGCGTAAATTGTCAGCGGTGAGCACGATGGAAATATCGTTGACGATGCCGCTAAAAGGATAATCCTGCACGGCATCCAGATAGCCAGGCTGCAGTTCTCGTGCATCAATGCTGAAATAGCGCCGATTCAGTGCTGCCAGATGGCGCGCCTGGCCTTGGGCCAGTTCAACCCACACGGCGTGCTGCTGCCATTGTTGATGGCAGTTACGCCACTCCTGACGCAACTGTGCCAAACCTGCTTCGGAAGGTTCAGCCAGGAACAACTCCAATTGACCGGAGAGGTTGCGGCTGGCCTGCTCTGCGTTGATCAACGATTGGAGTCCCAGCTCCCAGGCGTAGCGGGTCGCCTTATCCAGCGGATCATTTTGGGTGGGGGAATCGGCAGCAAAAGCACTGGATGTGCAGCAAGAGAGTGCAATAAACAGGGTGAAAGCCGTAGTAAGAATGTGGTTCACGATAGTGTGTAAATAAATCCCTGAGCAGGTTGTTGGGTGTCGTCCATTAATCGCGCAAACTGATGATCGGCCAGTTGCGTGCTTCCGCCGTCTGGCGCAAACGCTCATCCGGGTCGACCGCCACCGGATGCGTGACCTGTTCCAGCAAAGGCAAATCATTGTAGGAGTCGCTGTAAAAATAACTGCCATGAAGGGATTTCTCCCTTGCTGCCAGCCACTCGTTCAGTCGGGTTACCTTGCCGCCCTGGAAGCAGGGCGTGCCAATAATCTCGCCCGTATACCGCCCGTCGATTACCTGTGGGTCCGTCGCCAATATGTCATCTACGCCCAAGTGCCTGGCAATCGGGTGTGTGATAAAACTGTTAGTAGCGGTAATGATCAGCAGGTAATCGCCATTGTCGCGATGCTGTTGCAGCAGTGTCTGTGCCTTGACCAACATCAGCGGTTCAATGCATGTGGCCATGAACTCGCTGTGCAGCTCTGCCAGCTCAGCGGCAGTGAAGCGCGCCAGGGGAGTCAGGGCGAAGCGCTGGTAGGCATGAATGTCGAGGGTGCCGTCTTTGTAGGCTTGATAAAAGAGGTCGTTCTGGCGGCGATACTCCACGGTATCAACCAGTTGCTTACTTACCAGAAACTCGCCCCAACTGTGATCGCTGTCGCCGGCGATCAAGGTGTTGTCGAGGTCAAAGATAGCGAGGGTCACAGCGTACCTGAAGGGGTTGTTCGAAATGGCGGCTAGCATAGCGATTGTGGGTAACCCGCTCAACAGCTATGTGCAGATTCTCACATTTTTTTAAACTGGCAGGCGGGTATTGAGCGAATTGCTGTGTGCAACAGATTTGTGGAACAATAGGTCGCAATAGCACTACGCGAAAATCATGACTTAATAATGAAAGAGCAGTTTTAACGACTGCTTGCCAGCCAGGATAACCAGCCCCGTGATAGACAACGATGGATTTCGCCCTAATGTGGGCATCATGCTTACCAACGACCGGGGCCAATTGCTCTGGGCGCGGCGCGTGGGCGGGCAGGATGCCTGGCAGTTCCCGCAAGGCGGCATCAATGCCAACGAAACCCCCGAGCAGGCGCTTTACCGTGAACTTCATGAAGAAATAGGTCTCCATCCGGAAGACGTGGAAATTCTTGCCTGCACCCGCGGATGGCTGCGCTATCGTTTGCCGAGCCGATTAGTCCGGCACAATTCACAACCACTTTGCGTCGGCCAGAAGCAGAAATGGTTCCTGTTGCGTTTGCGTACGGACGAGAGTCGTATTTGTCTGGAAAACGGTGGGCGGGCTGAATTTGATGATTGGCGTTGGGTCAGTTATTGGTATCCACTGAGCAAGGTGGTGGCGTTCAAGCGCGATGTGTATCGGCGCGCGCTGAAAGAACTATCGCTGGATCACAGCCAGTTGGAAGATATCGGGTGTGCTGAGAATTCATCGGTATCCGGCGGTGCACCTGCTACCCTACTAAGAGCCAGATAAGCCTAAGAGCCAGATAAGCTTCCCGGGACATGCGCAACCTGGTATCCCTGAGAGGCTTCGAATCAGTGTGATCTGCCCACCGCGCCATCAAGCATGCGCAGATCGCCGACAGACAACAACCAGGCAGTTCACCTCGATGTTAAATTCACTTCGCAGTATTGTTCAGGAAGTCAATGCCGCCCGCGACATGAAGACAGCGCTGGCGATTATCGTCACGCGTGTCAAGCAGGCCATGGGGACCCAGGTCTGCTCTGTATACCTCAGCAACCCCAAAGGTGATTATGTTTTGATGGCCACCGATGGCCTCAATGCCAATGCGGTGGGCAAGGTGCGCTTGCGTCCGGGCGAGGGTCTGGTCGGCCGGGTGGTGATGCGCGAAGAACCGGTCAACCTGGAACACGCCGAAACTCACCCCAGCTATCAATATTTTCCGGAAACCGGTGAGGAACGCTTCAGTTCTTTTTTAGGGGTGCCGATTATTCACCACCGCAAGGTGCTGGGTGTATTGGTCGTTCAACAGGTAGAACAGCGCCGTTTCGACGAAGGTGATGAAGCCTTCCTGGTCACCATGTCCGCCCAGCTTGCCGGTGTTATTGCCCATGCCGAAGCCACGGGCGCTATGGATATCGTGGGCGATAAGGCCACCCAGGCAAAATTTATCGGCGTCTCCGGTGCGCCAGGTATTGCCATCGGTGAAGCCGTGGTCATTACCCCGCCCGCGGATTTGCGCTCGGTTCCCTACAAAGCCTGTACCGATGTGGATGCTGAGCTGGCGTTTTTCCAGCAGTGTCTGATGGCCGTTCGCGAGGATATTAAAGCCCTGGGCGAGCAATTGCGCGCCCGGATCAACCGTGAAGAGCAGGCGCTGTTTGATGCCTACCTGGCCATGCTCGACGATGCCTCTCTGGGCAGTGAGGTGGCAGAGCGTATTCGACGCGGGACCAATGCATCCTACGCGTGGAGCGAGGTTATCCTCGAACACGAAAACACCTTCAACAGCATGAATGATCCCTACCTGCGCGAGCGGGCCACGGATTTGCGTGACCTGGGGCGGCGAGTGCTGGCGTACTTGCAGGAGTCCAACCAGAAGTGCCGGGTCTATCCCGACAAAACCATTTTGATCGGTGAGGAACTGACCGCTTCCATGTTGGGTGAAATTCCCAAGGAAAAACTGGCCGGCCTGGTGTCAGTGCTTGGTTCCAGCAACTCCCACGTGGCTATTCTGGCGCGCGCGATGGATATTCCCACGGTCATGGGCGCTGTGGATTTACCCTACACCCAGATGGACCAGCGCTCGGTGATTGTAGATGGATACAAGGGGACGGTTTACAGCGATCCCGGCCCCCAGTTGCGCAAGCATTACAAGGCGATCTTCCTCGAAGAGCAGGAGCTGGTTAAAGGGTTGGAGGCGCTCAAGGATCTGCCGTGTGAGACGCTCGATCACTATCGCTTGCCGCTATGGGTCAATACGGGCCTGATGACCGATGTCGTGCGCTCCCTTGAGCGGGGCGCCGAAGGTGTGGGGCTTTATCGGACTGAAGTGCCTTTTCTGCTGCGCGATCGTTTTCCCAGTGAGGAAGAACAGCGGGCGATTTACCGCGAGCAGTTGGAGGCTTTTGCACCGCACACCGTCACCATGCGTACACTGGACATCGGTGGCGACAAGGCATTGCCTTACTTTCCTATCGAAGAAGACAACCCCTTCCTCGGTTGGCGCGGCATTCGGGTGACGCTGGACCACCCCGAGATTTTTCTGGCGCAATTGCGCGCGATGATCAAGGCCAGTGAAGGGTTGGATAACCTGCGTATCCTGCTGCCGATGATCACCAGCGTAGCAGAGCTGGAGTCCTCCAAATTGTTAATCCACCGTGTCTTCAACGAGCTGCTGGAAGAAGGATTCAAGGTCAAGATGCCGCATATCGGGGTCATGATTGAGGTGCCGGCAGCGGTGTATCAGGTGCGCGAATTATCAGTGCGGGTAGATTTCCTATCGGTGGGCAGCAACGACCTGACCCAATACCTGCTTGCGGTGGATCGCAATAATGCGCGTGTAGCTGATCTTTACCAGGCCTTCCATCCGGCGGTGTTGCGCGCTCTGCAGCATATCGTTACGGAAGGGCACGCTGAGCGTGTCAGCGTGGGGATTTGTGGTGAATTGGCGGGTGATCCCGGTGCGGCTATCCTGCTGATGGCGATGGGTTACGATGTGTTGTCGATGAACGCCACCAACCTGCCCAAAGTGAAGTCGGTAATTCGCAGTATCAGCCTGAAACAGGCCAAAGCCTTGCTGGCCGAGGTGATGACGATGGTAAATGCCGAGCAAATTCGCCAGCGTCTGGATCAGGCCTTGAAAGAGGCGGGTGTCACCCGTTTGATCCGGCCTTCTGCACAGGACTGATCCGGCTTGCCATCGCCACTGGAATCTTTGCATGATTTAACTGCCGCAGCGTGGGTGATTGAACGACCAATGGTGTTATGATTGCCCGCGTTTCTGACTCCACAGGCTATTTATCCGCTATGTTGACCTATCCCGAGATCGATCCTGTCGCACTGGCTATTGGTCCCCTCAAGATACACTGGTATGGCGTCATGTACCTGCTGGCTTTTGCCAGCGCCTGGTTGATCGCCATGCATCGAACCAAAGCGCCCCACGCCCTCATCACCAAAACCCAGGTTGAGAATTTGATTACCTATGGTGCATTCGGCGTCATCATTGGTGGTCGAGTCGGTTATGTGGTGCTCTATCAATTTGAAACCTGGATGAACGATCCATTGTGGCTGTTCCGTGTCTGGGAAGGCGGAATGTCGTTTCATGGCGGCCTTATCGGCGTTATCCTGGCCATGCTGATTTATGCTCATCGTATTCATAAACCCTACATCGCATTGATGGACTTTATTGCGCCCGCCGTTCCATTGGGGCTTGGCTTTGGCCGGCTCGGAAATTTTATTGGTCAGGAACTATGGGGGCGGGTCACGGATAGCCGTTGGGGTATGATTTTCCCTCGCGATCCCTCGGGCTTGCCGCGTCATCCTTCCCAGCTATATCAGGCGGCGCTGGAAGGTTTGGTGCTCTTTATTATCCTGTTCTGGTTTTCACGCAAGCCGCGTCCGCGTGGTGCCGTCTGTGGTCTCTTTCTGGTGGGTTATGCCACTTTCCGCTTCCTGGTAGAGTTCGTGCGCGAGCCCGACAGTCATATCGGCTTTGATTTGTTAGGTTGGATGACCCGGGGGCAGCTGCTGTCTATCCCGCTGTTTGTGCTGGGTATGGGCTTGATGGTGTATGCCTATTGGCCAACCAAAACGCCGGAAGCTGTAACCGCCAGCAAAAACTCATGAGCGGATGTTGAGAGAGTCATATAAATGAAACAATACCTGGATCTGATGCGTGATGTCGTGGAAAACGGTATCCAGCGCGGTGACCGCACCGGTACCGGAACCCGCTCTGTCTTTGGCCGGCAGCTTCGATTCGATCTTGCGCAAGGGTTTCCCCTGGTGACGACCAAGACGGTTCACCTGAAAAGTGTCATTGTCGAGTTGCTGTGGTTTTTGCAGGGGCGCACCGATGTGGGCTGGTTGCAGGAGCGAGGCTGCAGCATCTGGAACGAATGGGCGACAGCAGATGGAGAGCTTGGCCCGGTATATGGAAAGCAATGGCGTAGTTGGGCTTGCCCGGATGGCAGCACCATCGATCAAATTTCCCAAGTTATTGAGCAAATCAAAACCCGTCCTACCTCGCGCCGATTGATCGTGAGCGCCTGGAATCCGGCTGATTTGCCCGATGAATCTTTAAGTCCCCAGCAAAATGTTGAGCAGGGGCGCATGGCGTTGGCTGCCTGTCATACGCTGTTTCAGTTCTATGTGGCTGAAGGGAAGTTGTCATGCCAGCTTTACCAGCGCAGCGCGGATCTGTTCCTGGGCGTGCCTTTTAATATCGCCAGCTACGCGCTGTTGACGCATATGATGGCGCAGCAATGCAATCTGGAGGTGGGTGACTTCGTGCATACCTTTGGCGATTGCCATTTGTATAACAATCACATCACCGATGAAATTGTTTATGAACAATTGAACCGTGCGCCAAAAAAATTGCCCAACCTGATCATCAAGCGCCATCCAGGCAGTATTTTTGATTATCAATTGGAAGACTTTGAATTTGTCGGTTATGAACCCCATCCGCGAATTGTTGCGCCGATTGCCATATAACTAATCAAGCGCAGACAACTGGAGTACAACCCTGGTGAAACTAGCCCTGATTGTCGCTACGGCGGCCAACCATGTTATTGGCCGCGAAAATCGTCTGCCGTGGCATTTGCCGGAGGACCTGAAGTACTTCAAGGCGGTGACTATGGGGAAGCCCATCATCATGGGGCGTAAAACCTATGACTCAATCGGTAGGCCGTTGCCGGGACGAACCAATATCGTGGTAACGCGCCAGCAGGATTGGACGGCTGAAGGGGTGCAGGTGGCTGGCGACCTGGATCAGGCCGTCAGTCTGGCTGAGCACGCAATTGCCAACACTAACGGGGCGGTTGATGAGGCTATGGTGATTGGTGGAGCTGAAATCTACCGCGCCAGCATAAAGCATGCCCAAAAGATCTATTTGACGTTAATTGAAAAAAATTTTTCCGGAGATGCTTATTTCCCGGAACTATCTCCACAGGAATGGTTAAAAGTATCTGCCATAGAGGGTGACGCCCAATCCTCGGAGCCCCATAAGTTTTTGGTATTCGAGCGAATTGGTCAATAATTAAGCGCTAATAACCTTTGGTTCTTATAAGTGAATGGAAAAATGCGCCAAATAGCGCATTTTTCAACCAAATGTTACTTATTGTTGGTTTTGAAATATGTCACTGTTACCACGGTGATACTTAAGTACACACGTAGAAAGCCTTTTGGATAAAACATTGAATGTGAGCGAAAGCTCTTATTACAATGCGGCGTTCTTAATTGCCTCGCTTCCGAGGCTACGTGGATAACGCGTCTGTGGCACTTCCGTTACTGTCGCAAACTCACTTGATGAAGCACCCGAGTTGGGGGGAATATGAAAAAACAGCGATTGAAAGCCGTGGTTTTATCCACCGTGCTTTCTGCCGGCGCGCTAATGGGTAGCGTTGCTCAGGCAGATCAAACCCTGGATGCAGTTCTCCAGGTAGGTCAAACCAAGACGACCTTGGCACAAGAATCACAAAAACGAATTGATCGACTGGCTCAGGAAACTGATGACCTTACCCAAGAATTCAAAGCGGTCAACAAAGAAATCGAAGGTCTCCGCGTATATAACGCTCAGTTGGAAAAGCAAGTTGCCGCCCAATTGCAAGTGATCAAAGATCTCGATGCTTCTATCGAGCAGGTGACAGTTGTTGAGCGTCAGATTCAACCGCTGATCATGCGTATGCTGGATGCGCTGGAGCAATTTATCGCTCTGGATAAGCCCTTCCTGCTGGAAGAGCGTCAAAACCGTATCCAGATGCTGCGCGACAATCAGGATCGTGCCGATATCTCCGTTTCCGAAAAATTCCGTCAGGTGCTCGAAGCCTACAAGATCGAATCCGATTACGGTCGCTTCCTGAATGAGTACAAGGCTACCCTCAATGTGGGTGGTCAGGATCGTGAAGTGAATATTCTGCAGGTCGGCCGCGTCTCGTTAATGTATCAAACCACTGATACTGAGCTGTCCGGTGCCTGGGATGCGACCCAGAATGCCTGGGTTGAATTGGATGATTCCTACCGCTCTCTCATTCTCAAAGGTTTGCGTATTGCGCGTAAACAGGCCTCTCCAGACATCTTAACCGTACCTGTTCAAGCTCCGGAGGCAGCACAATGAAGATGAAGTTTGTAAAAAGCTGCATGGCTCTTGTAGCCGCAGGCTTGCTGAGCAGCAGTTTTGCTTTAGCGCAGGCTGAAAAGGCCGCAACGCTGGATCAGCTGTTGGACATGGTAAAAAAGTCCCAGATCGCTGAAACGGCTGAGCATCGTCAACGCGAAGCAGAGTTCACGCGCAACAAGGCCAATCAGGCTAATTTGTTGGCACAGGCTAAAGCGACTCGCCAGGCTGAAGAAGCCCGTTCCGAGCGTTTGGAGAAAGTTCACTCTGATCAAGAGTTGCAAGTAACCGCCAAGAGAACCCAATTTAATGAGCGTCTGGGTTCAATGCGCGAGTTGTTTGGTCACTTGACATCAACCGCCGGTGACCTGCGTGTGGCTACCGAAAGTTCTCTGGTAAGCGCCCAATACCCGAATCGCGGTGACTTCCTTGAAGACCTGATCGACAAGATGAACAGCAACACCAAGCTGCCTACTATCGCTGAAATTGAACGCCTGTGGTACGAAGTTCAGCGTGAGATGGTTGAAGGCGGTCGTGTCAGCAAGTTCAACGGTGTAGTCATTAAGCCTAACGGTGACAGAGCTGAGCAGGAAATCGTACGTATCGGTGTATGGAACCTGGTATCTAATGGCCAATACCTGACTTTCGATGGCAGCAAAATTGAAGAATTGCCACGTCAACCGGATGGCTACTCTGCCGGCGCCTCCGAGCTGCAAGCTGCTACCTCTGGTCTGACTGGCGTGGGTATTGATCCTACTGGCCCTACTGGTGGTTCATTGCTGGCCGCTTTGATCAACAAGGAAACGCTTGTTGAACAATGGCATCACGGTGGTCTGGTTGGTTATGTAATCACTGGTGTGGGTATTTTCGGTGTATTGCTTGGTTTGTGGCGTATTCTGGTGTTGTTCGGTGTCAGTGCAAAAGTAAGTGCACAGCTTAAATCGAACAAACCAAACCCCAACAACCCACTGGGTCGTGTGCTCAAAGTGGCTGAAGACAATCCAAAAGCGGACAATGAAACTCTGGAATTGAAGCTCGAAGAAGCGGTTCTGAAAGAGCGTCCTGCTATCGAGAGCGGCTTGGCCATATTGAAAATTATCGCTGCCGTTGCTCCGCTGCTGGGTCTGCTCGGTACCGTAACCGGTATGATCGAGACCTTCCAGGCGATCACCATCTTCGGTGCTGGCGATCCTAAAAACATGGCGGGCGGTATTTCTGCAGCGCTGGTTACGACCGTACAAGGTCTGGTGGTTGCAATTCCTGTGGTTCTGATGCATACCCTGGTTAACGGTCGCGCCAAGCGCATCGTTCATGTCCTGGAAGAGCAGACTGCAGGTATCATCGCCGAAAACGCTGAACGCAAGTAGGAGATAACTCATGCAGGCATTAATGGACGCATTTGCAGCCATTGGAGCCTTTATGGATCAGGGCGGCCCTTTGATGTATTGGATTGCCGCCCTTACCTTTGTTATGTGGACGCTGGCTTTTGAACGCGTCTGGTATTTCAAGGGGAGTCTGAAAGGTGACGTACAACGATCTCTGGATGCCTGGGAGGCGCGTAAAGAACGTAACTCCTGGAATGCGCACCAGATTCGTGAGGCTATGATTTCGCGCATGTCCGACAAGATCCAACAGAACATGGATATGATCGCAACCTTGATTGCGGTTTGTCCTCTGATGGGTCTGCTCGGTACGGTAACCGGTATGATTGAAGTGTTTGGCGTACTGGCCACCACAGGTGGCGGTGATGCAAAGCAAATGGCTGGTGGTGTATCGAGAGCAACTATCCCCACAATGGCGGGGATGGTGGCGGCACTGTCCGGTTTATTTATCAATACCTATTTGACCCGTATTGCAGAGCGTGAAAATCAACTGTTTGCCGATCACCTGACGATGGATCACTAAGGTTCATGTGCTAAAGAATTAACCGAAGAGATTTCTCATGGCCAGAAATAGTGCAAAACCCGAAGAAGAAGCTCAGGCAATTGACCTGACGCCCATGCTTGACGTGGTCTTCATTATGTTGATTTTCTTCATTGTTACGGCAACTTTCATTAAAGAAGCTGGTATCGAAGTGAATCGTCCTGAAGCGACCACAGCGGATGAGAAAAAACGTGCCAGTATTCTGATTGCTGTCAGCAATAACAATGAAATCTGGATTGATAAAAACCGTGTTGATCCGCGCGGTGTTCGTCAGGCTATTGAACGCCTATTGGCTGAAAATCCCAAAGGAACTGTGGTAATCCAGTCTGATAGTGAAGCCAGTATCGAGCTGTTAGTTGATATCACCAACGCCGCACGTGAAGCAGGCGTAGATGATGTCGCTGTCTCAACTGAAAAGAAATAGGCCGCTATGAACATTGCAAGAGTAGGTATAGCTGGAGGTTTGGGGGTGGTTGCCACCTTCCTGCTTCTGTTTTTGATGCATTCGTTGATCAACAAAGATCTTGGTGAAGCTCCAGAAGAGAAAGAGACCAAGATTGCTGATGTTCAAATGCCAAAAGCCGAGATCGAGACGCGCTACGAAGAAGCCAAGCCGGAGAAGCCGGAAGAGCCTCAGACCCCTCCGCCCGATATTCCAGAGCCTGAATTTGATGCACCAGATGCTAATCTTGATGGTCTCAATATGGAGGCACCGACGTTTGACTCTGACATTGCCATGAATATTGGCGGTTTTAGTGGCGACGGTGAGTATCTACCGATTGTAAAGGTTGCGCCTGAATATCCCAGTAACGCAGCTTCACGCGGTATTGAAGGCTTCTGTACTGTGGAATTTACCGTAACGGCTAACGGGTCTACCAAAGATGTGGTTGCTATTGATTGCACCACGAAAGATGGTAAACCGACCTCGGTATTCAATCGTGCATCGATTCGCGCTGCGGAAAGATTCAAATATCGTCCGAAGGTTGTTGATGGAGTGCCGATCGAAGTTCCGGGTGTCCGTAACAGATTCGTGTACGAGTTGGCGAAGTAAGAGAGGTGTGAATATGAAATCGTTTAAATCGATCGTTTCAACAGCTCTTAATAAGACGTTGCTGGCAAGTGTGTTGGCGATAACGCCGGGTGTTGTAACACTCGTTGCAACCTCGGTTGCTCCGAACCAAACATTGATTAAGTTTGATGTTGTTGAAGCGCAAGTAAAAGCCAAAAACAAGCAATTTGAGCCGCGTCGTTTGCCTGGTGTAAGCCAGGACTTTGCGAAAGGTTTGACGGAAGCAGGTAATCTGCTGCAGCCGCCAGAGCCGGAAGATGGCGGTAAGCCGCCTGCACCAAATCCGCGTAAAGCATTGGAAGTGTTGAACGGCCTGGCCAGAAACAAAGATAAGCTGAATCCCTACGAACAGGCACAGCTCTACCAATTCTTTGCCTACGCCTATTACGGCATGGAAGACTACAAAAGAGCGCGTGAACAATTTGAGTTGGTCTTGCGTCAGGTGCCTAATATTCCGGTCAGTCTGGAAGCTTCAACCACTCTCACGGTGGCCCAGCTTTACGGTAATGAAGAAAATTATCGTAAATCGTTGGATATGATGCTTAAGTGGACTGATTATGTCAGCGAGATCAAACCAGAGCAGCACTATCTGTTTGGCACGCTCTACTATCAGTTAGAAGATAGTAAGAATGCATTGTTAAACATTAATGAAGCTGTGCGCGCACAGGAAGCAGCAGGCAAGGTTCCCCAGGAATCATGGTACGGCTTGCAGCGCGGTTTGTATTTTGAGAAAGAAGACTATAAAAACGGCGTAGTCGTATTGGAGAAATTGGTCCGTCACTACCCTAAAGCGTCTTACTGGCGTCAGCTGGCTCAGGTTTACGGTATTCTCGAGCGCGATAAGCAAAAATTGGCTGCTCTTGAAACCGCTTACTTGATGGGCGGCGTCACCGGTGAAAAGGACCTTGTCATTCTTGCGTCATATTTCCTTGAAGCTGAAGTGCCTTATAAGGCCGCTAAAGTGCTTGATAAAGGTATCAACAAGGATAAATCCATTGAGCCTACCGCTAAAAACCTTGAGTTGCTCGCTAACTCATGGCGTGCGGCAGCGGAGTACGATAAGTCTCTGGTTGAAATGGAAAAGGCAGCAAGAAAATCAGACGATGGTAACCTGCTGCACACGTTGGCTACGCTTTACAGTCTCAATGATCGTTTTGAAGATGCTATCGAAGCCGGTAATGCTGCGCTGAAGAAAGGCAAGCTGAAACGCAGAGACCAGGTATTGCTTGCTATTGGTAATGCTGAGTTAAGTATGGGCAAATTTGATGCAGCCATTAAGTCTTTCAAAGAAGCTGCAAAGGATGAGCGCAGTGCTAATCTGGCCAAGCAATACATCAGCTTTGCTGAGAGAGAAAAAGCGCGCGTTGCGTCGTTGAAGCAAAGTTAATAGCGTTAAACCGATCCAATAAAAAAGCCAGCTGATGCTGGCTTTTTTATTGTCAAAAATTTGATTAAAAACCCATCGCTTCACTGACGTTCTACGATGGGCGCTATGCACTAATTATCCAATATGGTTAGATCCCTTACCGCACCTTTGTCAGCGCTTGTGGCGAGCATGGCATAGGCTTTGAGTGAAGCACTGACTTTACGCGGGCGACTCTCTGCAGGCTTCCATGCTTTGGTGCCTTTGGCTTCCATCTCCTGACGGCGTTGATGTAATTCCTCATCACTCAGCGCAACATTGATGCTGCGATTGGGAATGTCGATGCGAATAATGTCACCGTTCCGGATCAGGGCGATGTTGCCTCCTCCCGCCGCCTCAGGCGATACGTGGCCGATAGACAGCCCCGACGTGCCCCCGGAAAAACGCCCGTCAGTTAACAGGGCGCAGGATTTACCTAAACCTTTGGATTTGAGATAACTGGTGGGATACAGCATTTCCTGCATGCCCGGGCCACCGCGTGGGCCTTCGTAGCGGATAACCACCACTTCGCCGGCTTTAACTTTACCGTTAAGGATATGTTCTACTGCCTGGTCCTGGCTTTCGATGACGTGTGCGGGCCCCTCAAAAACCCAGCAGCTTTCATCTACGCCAGATGTCTTCACCACACAGCCATCGACAGCGATATTGCCGCGCAATACTGCCAGGCCACCTTCTTTTGAGTAAGCATTCTGAATAGAACGGATACATCCTTCCTGGCGATCAATATCAAGTGTCGGCCAGCGCGTGGATTGGCTAAAGGCAACTTGTGTGGGAATGCCTGCAGGGCCGGCTTTGTAGAAATTTTTCACCTCAGCGGATTCAGTGGACATGATGTCCCATTGATCCAGTGCTTCCTGCATGGTTTTGCTGTGAACGGTGGGCACATGGTTGTGCAGCAAGCCGGCACGGTTGAGTTCCGCCAGGATGCCAAACACGCCCCCTGCCCGATGAACATCCTCCATATGGTACTTGGGTGTGTTAGGTGCGACTTTGCAGAGCTGGGGAATCTTGCGAGAGAGTCGGTCAATGTCGGTCATGGTGAACGGTACTTCACCTTCCTGGGCTGCCGCCAATAGGTGCAGGATCGTGTTGGTCGAGCCGCCCATGGCGATATCGAGAGCCATGGCATTCTCAAACGCCTCAAAACTCGCAATCGAACGGGGCAGAACGCTCTCATCGTCCTGCTCGTAATAACGTTTGGTGATCTCAACGATACGGCGCCCGGCTTCCAGAAAAAGCTGTTCGCGGTCAGCGTGAGTGGCCAGCACGGAACCATTGCCAGGCAGAGAGAGCCCCAGAGCTTCGGTAAGGCAGTTCATGGAATTGGCCGTGAACATGCCAGAACAGGAACCGCAGGTGGGGCAGGCCGAACGTTCGTAAGCGTCCACTTTTTCATCGGAGGCGGTGTCATCGGTACCGATAATGATGGCATCGACAAGGTCCAGCTTATGATCTGCCAGCTTGGTTTTACCGGCCTCCATCGGACCGCCCGATACAAAGACGACCGGTATATTCAAACGCATGGCGGCCATGAGCATGCCGGGGGTGATCTTGTCGCAGTTGGAGATACAGACCAGGGCATCGGCACAGTGAGCGTTCACCATATATTCCACAGAGTCAGCAATAATGTCGCGTGACGGCAAGCTATACAGCATCCCATCATGACCCATTGCAATACCGTCATCCACAGCGATGGTATTGAATTCTTTGGCAACACCGCCCGCCTTTTCCACTTCCCGCGCAACCAGTTGACCCAGGTCTTTGAGGTGAACGTGACCTGGTACAAATTGGGTAAACGAGTTGGCGATGGCAATGATGGGCTTATCAAAATCCCCGTCTTTCATGCCGGTGGCGCGCCATAGTGCGCGGGCGCCAGCCATATTGCGACCGGCGGTGGTGGTTTTGGAGCGATAAACAGGCATAGCCAACCTCGGTAGAAGCAGTTTTCGGAGTAGTAAAAAAGGGGTCAATCATAGCAGAAAAGCCCGAGGGTGGCCCGTCAGGCGTGATGGCCGTAGCGGACTGCGGCGAGCCCCTTGAACTCGGATGCGGGTTGGCTAATCCAGGTTTTTAACGAAGATCTTTGAGTTGCGCTGGTAGTTATACAAACTCTGGCGGGCCATCGGTAAATCACTGAGGTTACCTTGGGCAAAGCCCTGCTCGATAAACCAATGGGCTGTTTGGGTGGTGAGCAGGAAGAGCTGCCTGATATGTTGTTTGCGCGCCTGCTTCTCCATATGTTCCATTAAACTTGCCGCGCGCCCCCCTTTGCGATAATCGGGATGCGTCGCCACACAAGCAAGTTCGGCCATATCACCATAGGGATAAAGCGCTGCACAGGCGATGATGGTGCCATCCTTCTCCATAACACTGAATTTATTGATTTCGGTTTCCAGCACTTCGCGGGAACGACGCACCAGGATACCGTCATTTTCCAGGGGGGTAATTAATTCGATGATGCCGCCAACGTCATCAATAGTAGCCGTGCGAAGTTGTTCGTACTGGCCGGAATAAACCATGGTCCCCAAGCCATCCCGAGTGAACAGCTCAGTCAACAGAGCACCGTCGGTGGCATAGCTGACCAATTGGGCACGTGCGACCCCTTGCAGACAGGTCAGGTAACAAGCGCTTAGCGCCTGACGCAGATCGGGGTGAGTCGTTTGGCCTTCCGTTTCGAGAAACTCCTTGCATTCCTGCAAAGACAACTGCCGCACCAGGTCACCGGCATTGTTGATGACGCCGTCCCCATCGATAAACGCTATCAGTTTGTCGGCCTTGATGGCGGTAGCGACATGCGTTGCTACATCACTGAAAGACAGATTGAACACTTCACCGGTGGGCGAATAACCCAGCGGTGAAAGCAATGCAATAGCGCCGGAATCGAGTGCGGTTTGCAAGGGTTTCGTATTGACCTTGCGCACCTTGCCGGTGTGCTGCAGGTCCACGCCATCAATAACGCCGTGGGGCATAGCGACAGCGAAATTTCCGCTCAACACCTGCATGTGCGCACCGTGCATGGGGGAATTGGGAAGGCCGGTGGATAACATGGCCTCCATGGTAATCCGCGCTTCACCAATTGCCTGGATGACGCAATTCAGGCTCGCGCTGTCAGTAATGCGTAAATTGTGATGGAATTGACTTTGTGTGCCGGCCAGTTGCAAACGTGCGTCAATTTGCGGGCGCGCGCCGTGCACCACCACCAGGCGCACACCAAGGCTGTTGAGCAGCGCAATGTCATGAATGATATTGCTGAAATTGTCATGCTTTAGCGCCTCGCCGGGCAGCATCAACACAAAGGTTTTCCCCCGGTGCTTATTGATATAAGGCGAGGAATGGCGAAACCATTTAACGTAGTCCTGAGTGTTGGTCGGCACGATCTCTTCTCTTCTAAAATCGAAATAATGCAAGCTTAGCGATAAATGCTGGTAAACAGAAGCCAGTGCTGTGTATCAGATTTAATCGAGGCAAAATTTTTGTATCAAGCCGCGGATGATGGCGATGGCCGGTTCAATCTGTCGTGTGTCAATAAACTCATCGGGTTGATGAGCCTGGTTGATGGAACCGGGCCCAAGCACCACGGTTTGCATACCGAGCTGTTGCATAAAGGGTGCCTCGGTAGCAAAAGCAACGCTCTCGCTGCGTTTACCGGTGAGCGCCTCGCAGGTTTGCACTAAGGCAGAATGCTCATCTTCGGCGAAGGCATCGACGCCTTCAAATAAGGAGGACAAAATAATATCGGTGCCAGTGGCCTGGGCAATAGGATTCAAACGCTGCTGAATAATACGGCGCACCTCATCGTTATCCATACCAGGTAAAAGGCGCAGATCAAAATGCAGTTCACATTCACCGCAAATGCGATTCGCACCATCGCCACCGTGTATGCACCCCAAATTCAGCGTGGGGACGGCAACAGCAAAACCGGGGTTGCGGTAGCGGGTTTGTAATTCAGCGCGCAATGAGATTAATTCGCTCATGACCTTATTCATGCTATCAAGCGCGCTATTACCCAGGGCGGGATTGGACGAGTGACCACTGCTGCCCTGTACCCGAATTGCCTCCATCATAATGCCTTTATGCATGCGCACCGGCACCAACTCAGTGGGCTCACCAATCACGGCATAGCGTCCTTTGGGAGTGCCGCTCGCTGCCAGGGCGCGGGCGCCGCTCATGCTGCTTTCCTCATCGGCCGTCGCGAGGATAATCACTGGCTGCTTCAGCGGCACCGTCAAGTAAGGTTTTAATGCTTCGATCACTACCGGAAAAAATCCCTTCATATCGGTGGCGCCCAAACCAAAAAGCTTGCCGTCTTTCTCCGTCAGTTTAAACGGATCAGTCTGCCAGCGATGCGTATCATAGGGCACGGTATCACTGTGTCCTGCCAATACCAGTCCGCCGTCGCCCTCACCCAGTGTGGCAATTAAATTTGCTTTACCCTTTTGCGGCAGCGGCAG
>CAMLOU010000009.1 GCA_946481735.1 uncultured Cellvibrio sp. | reverse complement strand
AGAGCTGATGGCCCGTAGAAAAGGCCGTCCGGTGGATGGCGTATTGTTGTTGCATAAACCGGCCGGGATGACCTCCAATCGTGCCCTGCAAATTGCCAAACGCTTATATTTTGCCGAGAAGGCCGGCCATACCGGCAGTCTCGATCCGCTGGCCACCGGTGTGCTGCCGCTCTGTTTCGGCGAAGCAACCAAGTTTTCCCAGTTTTTACTGGATGCAGATAAAGGCTACCGCAGCACGTTTCGCCTGGGGATTCGCACCACCACCAGTGATGCGGATGGCGAGGTTCTGGCAGAGGTGTCGACAGAAGGCATTAGTCGCGCCCAGGTAGAGCAGGCACTGACAGCTTTTGTTGGCGATATCCAACAGATACCCTCAATGTACTCGGCGCTCAAACACGAAGGGCAACCACTGTACAAGATGGCGCGCCAGGGGGTGGAGATCGAGCGTCAACCACGCCAGGTCAGAATCCATAGCCTGACCGTATTGGACTTCCGGGGTGGCCCGGCGGCCGAGGTTGATGTGGATGTGCGTTGCAGCAAAGGCACCTATATCCGTTCCATTGCGGAAGACCTGGGCGTTGCTCTGGGCTGTGGAGCCCACGTGAAGACCTTGCATCGTTCGGCAGCGGGGCTTTTTGATGAAACGCGCACCCTGACATTGGAGGCGCTGGAGGCGGCGAGCGAGCAGGGCGGCTACCCGGCACTGGATGCCTTGTTGCTTCCGCCGGACGCACCGGTAGCCAGCTTGCCCGCGTTGGAATTGCCGCAGAACAGCGGTTATTACTTCTGCCAGGGCAACCCGGTGATGGACCCGCAGGTCTATCGCATAGGGGATCAAGGTGATATTGTACGCGTCTTTTTATCTGCTTCGGCGGAGTTGCCGGCCCGGTTTCTGGGGCTGGGTGAATTGACCGAAGACGGCCGCGTAGCGCCGAAACGTATTATTGCCAACCGCTCAGCATCAGCCTGATGCGGATTGGCGTGAAATTTGTCGGGGCGATTATCGTCACGGCAAAACCAGCGGCACTGGAATGAATCTCATCCCTGTTGCCATAGCCCACCTGTAAATATGCACGGGTGCGGCCGTAATATCTGTCGCATATTAATTTGAGGAAAACATCATGGCACTGAGTGCTGCTGAAAAAGCTGCTGTAGTAAAAGAGTATCAACAAGCTGAAGGTGATACCGGTTCACCGGAAGTGCAAGTAGCGCTGTTGACGGTCAACATCAACAAGCTGCAAGACCACTTTGCTGGTCACAAGCACGATCACCATTCCCGTCGTGGATTGATCCGCATGGTTAACCAACGTCGTAAATTGTTGGACTACCTGAAGAGCAAAAACACTGATCGTTACTCAGCACTGATTCAAAAATTGGGTCTGCGCCGTTAAGTTTGTCCCGTGCCCGCCTAGTGCGGGCACTTTTTTATTTTTTTATTCAGTTCGCAGGACGCGGCGACAGCGGTATCCGGGTTTAGACATATCGCCTTGGCAGGGAGCAATGACACTACTGTGTATTTTTAAAAAGACATGTTTTTATTACAGGCGCGTGAATAGTTAACGCAAAAGAAGGATAGAAGAGTGAATCCGATTATTAAAAAATTCCAATACGGCAACCAAACTGTCACCCTGGAAACCGGCCGCGTCGCGCGTCAGGCTACTGGTGCGGTCGTGGTTACCATGGGAGAGACTGCCGTTTTATGTACCGTTGTGGGCGCAAAAGAAGCATCGCCCGGGCAGGATTTCTTCCCGTTATCCGTACACTATATTGAGAAAGCCTACGCCGCCGGAAAAATCCCCGGTGGTTTTTTCAAGCGCGAAGGCCGTCCCTCCGAAAAAGAAACCCTGACCTCTCGCTTGATCGACCGTCCTATCCGTCCGCTGTTTCCCGAAGGTTTCCTGAACGAAGTCCAGGTTGTTTGTACCGTTCTGTCCACTGACAAAGTCAGCGATCCGGACATTGCGGCCATGATCGGTACCTCTGCCGCTCTTGCGGTGTCAGGCATTCCCTTTAATGGCCCCATTGGCGGCGCCCGCGTGGGTTACACCACTGAGCAAGGCTACCTGTTGAACCCTACCTATAAAGAGCTTGAAACCTCTGAATTGGACATGGTTGTGGCGGGCACTAAAGACGCGGTGTTGATGGTTGAATCCGAAGCAAAAGAATTGCCGGAAGACATCATGCTCGGCGCGGTGCTGTACGCACACCAGGAAATGCAAGTGGTGATCCAGGCGTGTGTGGAACTGGCGCGTGATGCAGGCAAGGCGCGTTGGGATTGGCAGGCACCGGTTGTGAATGCGGATTTGAAAGCGGCGGTAGAAAAGCATTTTGCGGATTCTATTGGTGTTGCTTATCGCATCACAGATAAAGCCAAGCGTTACGATCGTTTGTCAGAACTGCGCACCCAGGCTGTGGCAGAGCTGGTTAACGAAGAAGCCGGTGTATCCGCTGAAGATGTAAAAGATATGTTCGGTCGCGTAGAGTCGAATATTGTGCGTTCGCGCATCGTTGCCGGTGAGCCGCGTATTGATGGTCGCGACAACAAAACCGTTCGCCCGATTGAAGTGGAAGTCGGTGTGCTGCCGCGTGTTCACGGCTCCGCGCTGTTTACCCGTGGCGAAACCCAGGCGCTGGTTGTGGCAACCCTGGGTAATGCGCGCGATGTACAGATCATTGATGCCTTGGAAGGCGAGCGTAAAGATCCTTTCATGTTGCACTACAACTTCCCGCCCTACTCGGTGGGTGAATGTGGGCGCATGGGCTCGACCGGTCGTCGTGAAATCGGCCACGGTCGTTTGGCGCGTCGCGGTGTTGCGGCTATGTTGCCAAGTCAGGAAAGTTTCCCTTACACCATTCGCGTGGTGAGTGAAATTACCGAATCCAACGGTTCCAGCTCTATGGCATCGGTGTGTGGTTCCAGCCTGGCGCTGATGGATGCCGGTGTACCCTTGAAGGCGCCGGTTGCCGGTATTGCCATGGGCCTGGTGAAAGAAGACAACGGCTTTGCCGTATTGACCGATATCCTCGGCGACGAAGATCACCTGGGCGATATGGACTTTAAAGTGGCCGGTACCACCAGCGGCGTTACCGCGTTGCAAATGGATATCAAGATCGAAGGCATCACCGAAGAGATCATGGAGATCGCCCTCGAGCAGGCATTGCATGCGCGCTTGCACATCCTGGCCGAGATGAACAAGGTTATCTCCAAGGCGCGTTCCAGCATCAGCGATACAGCACCGCGTTTTGAAACCATCAAGATTCATCCGGACAAGATCCGCGACATTATCGGTAAGGGCGGTGCGACTATCCGTGCTATCACCGAAGAAACCGGCTCATCTATCGACATCGATGACGATGGTACCGTTAAGATTTATGCCGACAACGGTGACAACCTGAAAGCGGCGATCCTGCGTATCGAAAGCATCGTGGCGGAAGCAGAGATCGGTGCGATCTACGAAGGTACCGTTGTGCGTATCGTAGATTTCGGTGCATTCGTCAACTTCCTGCCGGGCAAAGATGGCCTGGTGCACATCTCACAAATCGCCGACGAGCGTGTTAACAACGTCAGCGACTACCTGAAAGAAGGTCAGGTTGTGAAGGTGAAGTGTCTGGATGTGGATCAGCGCGGTCGTATCAAATTGTCAATCAAGGAAGCCTTGGCTGACGAGAATGGTTCTGCATCAGACGTTGAAGAAGCTGCCGAGTAATTTGGTAGCTTTTGCAAGTGAAATAAAAACGCCCGCTGTTGCGGGCGTTTTTATTGGTGAACCAGGTTAAAACGTTTTAATGCCACGCCATAAACGGATTAAAGATACGCTGCCAACCGGTAAACTTGATCGGCGCATCCAGTATGGTCAGGCAAATACAATCTTCATTTTGCAGGGCAGTCGGGCTGTGTTTGTGGCTGCCGTCCCGCGCAATAAAATCACCCGCATGGTAAACCCCCAGCTCATCAGAAAAGCCGCCGTGTAATATCACGGTCAACTCATGGCCTTTGTGGGTATGCACCGGCACCTTTGCGCCGGCGGCAATTTTTTGTAACGCCACCTGAAAGCCACGGACGTTGATGATGCCGGTTAAATCGTATTTGCTGATTTCCCGCGTTTGCTGCTGCCAGGGCAGGTTGTGCAGCGGTGCGGGCAGGTAGGCCAGCAGTGGATTGGTGATGTCTTTTTTCGCTTCCAATGACGGACTTTCTTTAACAGCGGTTGCTGTTTTTCCTTTGGTGTCATCGCTTTCCAGCTGCGCCATTAATTGATCAAAAGCGTCATCTTCCAGGCTGGCCGGTTTGGTGTTTTCCAACAGCACGCCACCGATGCTGTTCAACTTTTTCAGTTGATTGCGGCAGTGACTGCAAAAACACAGGTGGACGGATATGGCCAGCGCGTAAGGTAGCGATAAACTACCGGCTGCATAATCCAGCAAAACCATATCGTCGGGGTGATGCGCGCTCATAACTCTGTTGCCTCTAACATAACGCGTAATTTTTTCAGCGAAAGGCGTAAGCGGCCTTTCAGTGTGCCCAAAGGTATATTCAGTTCTTCTGCCACCTCCTGATGGGTTTTTCCTTCGTAGTACACCTTGCGTACGGCAATCATTTGTTCTTCCGGCAAAGTGTCTATGGATTCACGAATACATTTTTCCGTCGATGCATTCTGGATGGAACGTACGGTGGTGTCTTCCATCGGAATTTGCCACAACTCTTCCGTTTCGATCACAACTTCTGCTTTGGTACGGTTCATCTTGCGCAGCAGATCAATTCGCTGGTTGCGCGAGATGGTGAAGATCCAGGTGGAAACGGAGGCGAGGGATTCGCTGTACTTATCGGCATTGCGCCAGACGTTGGTCATCACTTCCTGGACTAATACCTCTGCGTGCTGACCGAAACCCTGGTTGATGGCATAGGCTTTAATCCGCGGAGCAAAATAACTGTAAATCTTACGAAAGGCGTCTTTGTCCCCGTGCTGTGCGACCCGGGCGAGCAGGGCAGGCCATTCCTGGTCGTCGGCCTTGGTTGCATTCCTCTCGTTCATTGGCTTTGCCTTGATGGTTAACATGCAATGCCTCGATTATCGCTGATTGGTTGGAGTTAAACACCCGTTAAGGTCAATAAATAACTGCCTAGTTACGCTTGGTCTCTCCGTATGGATCAATCATCCGCCAGCAGAATCATGATTTTTTTGATTATCAGGTAAATTTTTACATAACGATTTTTTTACTTTCCTGTTTGTGATCTGCAAAAAAAGCTGCGCCGTAAATGGCCCAGTCAGTTAATCGGGATGCGCAGCCTGATGTATTCCATCCCCCGTCCCCCACCGATCAATGCAATCGTTGATCACCAGCACTTTGAGGAAAGGAAAATGAACATAAGAGCGCTATTCAGTGTGTTGTTGATGTGCGTGTTCATGGTCGCCTGCTCCGGCGACGATGACCCACGCGTTAGTGTCAGTATTTCACCGACCACAGCTTCTGTGGTGACGGGCGGAACGCAAACCTTCACCGCATCCGTGACCGGTACCAGTAACCGTGCAGTAACCTGGTCTGTTGAAGAGTCCGGCGGTGGCAGTATCTCCGCCAGCGGTGTGTACACCGCCCCCATGACTGCCGGCACTTACACGGTAGTTGCAACCAGCGAGGCGGATGACAGACGCTCTGCCAGCGCTACGGTTACTGTAACGGCACCGCCGCCGGAAAACGCCATGGTGCGGGTATTCCATGCATCCTCCAATGCACCCAAGGTCAATATCTGGGTGAATGGCGAGGTGGCCGCCGAGATGGTCGACTATCAGGAATCTACCGGCTACCTGACCGTGCCGGAGGATACTTATGAAGTTGCTGTAGAGGGCATTATTCCCGGTGGTAACGCCGTCGTGATTGGCCCGGTTGATCTTGAATTTATGGGCAGCACCGACTACGACATCATCGCGGTTAACAGTGTCGATGCCATCGAGCCGCTGGTATTAAGCGATACTGGCAGCCTGAGCGATGCGTCCATGGTACGGGTGCGCGTAGCACATCTGGCCTACGCTGCGCCGGAAGTGAAAGTCTTTGTCACCGCCCCGGATGCCGAGCTTGCCGGTGCAGAAGCCTTGGGCAGTTTCATGTTCAAGGACACCCTCGGCCCCGTTGAGGTCGCTGCCGGTGACTATCGTATCCGCGTCACGCTGATGGACGATACCCTGGTATACGACTCAGGCACTGTGTCCCTGGCTGCGGGTAAAGACCTGTTGATCGGTGCTGTACCGAATGTTGGCACCGGTGATTCGCCCATTGAGCTGGCCGTTCTGGACGGCGGTGAAGTCGCGATACTGTCTGACGCCTCTGCCGGTGCTGACCTGCGTGTGGTCCACGCCTCCGCCGATGCACCTGCTGTCGATGTTACCGCCAATGACAGTGATACTCCGGCTATCGCCAACCTGGCCTTCCCCGACACCACCAACTACCTCAATCTCCCTGGCGGTGATTACAACTTCAAGGTAACCCCCAATGCAGCAACTGAACCGGTGGTTATCGATGCGGATCTCACCCTGGCGAACGGCGCTGCCTATACCCTGCTGGCGGTTGGTGCGCTGGCCGATATCGAACCCCTCGTGTTGACTGATGACAACCGTTCGGTGGCGACTGAAGCCAAGGTGCGTCTGGTACACGGCTCTACCCTGGCGGGCAATGTGGACATTTATGTCTTGCCGGAAGGCACACCTATCGGCACCAATGCACCGGCGTTTGCCAACGTGCCCTTCAAGGCTGATACCGGTTATGTCTCCCTGGCAGCGGGTGCTTACGATGTGATCATCACGCCAGCTGGTGTGCCGGAAACCCAGGCCATCATGGTGACCCTGGACCTGGAAGCCGGTGGTGTATACACCGCTGTAGCCCGTGACGGTGCCGGTTTGACCGCCCCGCTGGGTGTGATTGCTCTGGACGGCCTGGCGCCCATGCAGGCAATGGTGCGGGTATTTCATGCCTCCGCCGATGCGCCCATGGTTAACCTCTGGGTCGATGGTGCTGTCGCGGTAGAAGAACTGGATTACCAGGAATCTACCGGCTACCTCGCCCTGGATGAAGGCACCTATGAGATCGCGGTAGAAGGCATTATCCCCGGCGGCAACGCCGTGGTGATTGGCCCGGCCAATCTCGATTTCATGACCGACATGAACTACGACGTGATCGCGGTGAACACCGTGGCTGCCATCGAACCCTTGGTATTGCAAGACGACGGCAAGTTGATGGACGGCAGTAAAGTGCGCGTACGCGTTGCTCACCTGGCCGCCGCCGCGCCGGAAGTGAAAGTCTTCGTAACGGCGCCCGGTGCTGACCTGGCCGGTGCCACTGAACTGGGTAGCTTTGTGTTCAAGGAAACCCTTGGCCCGGTAGAAGTGGATGCAGGAACCTACCAGATTCGGGTCACGTTGGCCGACAACACTGTGGTGTTTGATTCCGGCGAAGTGCCTTTGATGGGCGGTAAGGATCTGTTGATTGGCGCGGTGCCGAATGTGGGTACCGGTGACTCACCGATCCAGCTGGCGGTATTGGATGGCGATGATGTAGCGATTCTTTCCGACGCCATGGCCGGTGCTGACCTGCGCGTGGTGCATGCGTCAGCCGATGCGCCTGCGGTTGATGTGATCGTTAACGATGCCGGTTCAGCGGCTATCAGCAATCTGGCATTCCCGGATGCGACCGACTACGTCAACCTCGCTGCCGACACCTACAACTTTAAAGTAACTGCCACCGGTACCCTGACCCCGGCAGTGATTGATGCCGATGTGGCTCTGGGCAATGGGATGGCCTACAGCTTGTTGGCCGTGGGCGCCCTGGCGGATATCGAGCCGCTGTTGCTGACCGACAACAACCGTTCCGTGGCTACCGAGGCGCGCGTACGTCTGGTTCACGGTTCCACCCTGGCCGGTAACGTGGATATTTATGTGGTGCCTGCCGGTACGGCCATTACCTCCGCCGAGCCGGCGTTTGCTGATGTGCCCTTCAAGGCTGAGACCGGTTATGTCTCCCTGGCTGCCGGTGAATACGATGTGGTGATTACGCCCACCGGTACCACCACAGCGGCGATCAGTGCGACACTCGACTTTGCCGCCGGCGGTATCTACACCGCTATCGCTCGCGATGGTGCAGGGCTGACAGCACCGCTGGGGGTTATTGGCCTGGATGGTCTTGCGCCCTGATTTTTTTCTGGAATAACGTCTCCTCTTGGCCCGGCTTATGCCGGGCTTTTTTATTTCGGGGCAAATAACATTTTGCATTACCCGCTTATGTGTATTAGTGTTCTGATACGCCTGAGCAGGCGTGACCGGTTAAACCATTTCCAATCATAATTTGTCAGGGACTCGCTTATGAATGACTCATCGCTCGACATCATCAATCCAGACTCCTCCTCTGCAAACGCCTCTGAACCTCCCCTTGCACCGCAAGCGCCGGCTTCTCCACCAGCGCCGCAACCTTTGCCGCGAGTCGGGCCATCATTTGGCTGGCTGATGCTTTTTATGGTGCTGTTTTTTGCTTCCGCCGTGTTTTATGTGGTGGGGTATGGCGCGGTGCTCGGCTACCAATCTGCTGTGCAAGGTGTCGCTTTACCCGAGCCGGCGCAAATAGAAATCATGATCCAAAAACATCTGGGCGAGCCCGACGGGTTAGCGGGTTTATATCTGTTGCAGTGCCTGATCCTCTTGCCTGTTATCGCGGCTGTTGCCCACTTTCGCACGCAGCATTGGTCTGTCACCCTGGGCTTCAGACGCTTTGCCCTGCAAAGCCTGGCGGTATGGATGCTTGTCTGGCTTGCCTATCTCGCCATCACCTATGTGATCAATTTATTGGCGCAAGTGGACCCGGGCGATTTTATGCGCTCCCTCAATGGCAGCCAACATCTGGGGGCGGCATTGGTATTGGTGATTGGAGCACCCTTGCTGGAAGAAGTAATCTTTCGCGGATATCTGTTTAAAGCCTGGCGCCACAGCCGCCTGGGGTTATCCGGCACGCTCCTGTTAACCTCGGTGCTATTTACCGCGTTGCACCTCAGCCAATACAACTGGACTTACCTTTCGATGATCTTTGCGCTGTCGCTCATCCTCGGTCTGGCGCGCGAGAAATCCGGCTCTATCTGGGTACCCCTGGCGATTCACGCCGCCAATAATCTGGTCGCTACTGTCACGATTATTTATTTGGGCATGCTCTGAGGCGGAATCGCAATCATGTTCATCCTTGACCCGCTTTCCGATATACCGATTTATCGACAACTGGTTGAACAGGTCAAGCGCATGATCGCCAGTGGACAGTTGCATAAAGGCGATGCCTTGCCATCGGTGCGTGACCTTGCCGTCACGCACTCGGTAAATCCCATGACCATCTCCAAAGCTTATGGGGTATTGCAGCGCGAAGGTCTGTTGGTGCGGCAGCAGGGTAAACCCATGCAGGTTGCGGCGCTGAAAACCCGAGAGACCATCAGTAAACGTATCGAACGTCTTGCGCCGCAACTGCAACAACTTATTTTAGCGGCGCGACAATTGGAGGTATCTGACCACATGCTATTGGATGCGTTAAACAAACAACTTATAAAATCATCATCAAAACACAAGGAAGGTTTATGCGAATAATACCTGCCGCCCTTTTGGGCATCCTGTTGGCGAGTTGCCACAATCAGTCAACCGAACAGACACCGGTAACACAAGCGTTGTTGAATGCATGCCCGGATTTTTCGGAAGCCGGAAAACCGCCGATTGTGCAAAATGCGCAGTGCGGTGTCTTGCAGGTAAAAGAAAATCCCGGGGATGCGAACAGCCGCGAGATCAGCTTGAATATCCTGCGGTTACCCGCGATTAATCCCACACCGCAACCCGATCCACTGTTTATCATTGCCGGCGGTCCCGGCCAGTCAGCAGTGGGCATTGCGGAACACATTTTTTACACCTTCAATGAGGTGAGAAAAAATCGCGATATTATTTTTGTCGACCAGCGCGGAACGGGAAAATCCAATCCGTTGGAATGTCCGGCGTTTGATGATGTGCATTACCAGTTATCGTTGCTTGAGCAGCAACAGCGGCTGAAAGCAACGGTGCGGGATTGCGCAGAAACCCTGGGCGAGCAATTGCAGTTTTACACCACGCCCTATGCGGTGCAGGACCTCGATAGCGTGCGACAGGCATTGGGTTATGAACGCATTAATCTGTGGGGCGTTTCCTACGGCACGCGCGTCGCCCTGGCGTATATGCGCCGTTATCCGGAAGCGACGCGCAGCAGTATCCTGGATGGTGTGGCGCCGGTAACGATTGCCTTGCCCTGGCATGGTGGAGAAGATGCACTCGCGTCCTTGCGCTTGTTGAGCGAACAATGCACGGCGATGGAAAACTGCGTAAACGCTTACGGCAATATCTTGCAGAACGCACAAGCCATTGCGCAGCGATTGGCCGCCCAGCCGGTAGACATTACGATTGCTCACCCGCGTACCCAGGTACCTTTTACGTTATCGATGAATCACCAGATCTTTGCGTCCATGATTCGCATGGCGTTATATACGCGCGATTTGTCTACACTCTTGCCCCTGGCGATTACGAATGCGTACCAGGGTGATTATGATTTGTTGGCATCGCTGATTGCCATGGCGGGCGAGCAAACGGAACTGATGGGTATCAGTTACGGTATGCATTTCTCGGTGTTGTGTAACGAAGATTATCCGCAATACCAGACGCGCACCGAGGCGTCGGTGGATTTTTTATCGGCCAACCTGGCCACAGCCTTTGCTGATATTTGTGAGATCTGGCCGCGTTATCCTTTAAACGAAGATTATTTCGCACCGGTGGAAAGCGCTGTGCCTACCTTGATGTTGTCCGGCCAGCGCGATCCGGTTACGCCGCCGCGCTGGGCGGAGCAGGTCGGCGAGCATCTGTCACAGGCGCGCCATTTGATTGCGCCCGGCGGCCATCATTCCATTACCCACGACGGCTGTGTTGCACAACTGATTGCGCAATTTATCCAGCGCGCTGACGCAACAACGCTGGATGCCGCCTGTGTTGAGCAAATCCAGCCACTTGCACCTTATCTTGCTATTGACGCGGACACGGACGTGAACAGTGATGCATCAGGGGAGTCGGTACCATGATTCAGATCGAACATATCAGTAAACAATTTGGAAAAATCGACGCATTGAAAGACGTCAACTTCACCCTGAATGATGGCGAAATTACCGGCCTGCTCGGCGTCAATGGCGCGGGTAAGACAACGCTGATGCGTTTGATTTATGGCTTGCTGCAACCCAACGCCGGCCGCATTCTGGTGGACGGCATCGACGTGTCGCGGGAGCCGGGCCTTGCGCGGCAACGCCTGGGTGTTCTGCCGGACGACACCGGTTTATACAAACGACTGACAGCGCGCGAAAACATTCGTTACTTTGGCGAGCTGCACCATTTGTCACCGTCGGACTTGACCGCGCATTGCGAGGCATTAATTGAGCTGCTCGGCATGCACAATATTGCTGATCGTCGCGCGGAAGGTTTTTCGTTGGGTGAGCGCATGAAGACAGCCCTGGCGCGCGCCATTGTCCATCAACCGCAACACATCATGCTCGATGAACCCACCAACGGCCTGGATGTTATTACCACGCGCGCCGTACGGCGCATGTTGTGCGCACTGCGCGACCAGGGGCGCTGCGTGTTGTTCTCCAGCCATTTAATGCATGAAGTGACCGGGTTGTGTGATCGCATTATTGTTATCGCCCAGGGCCGCATTGTGGCTGATGGCACGGTAGCGGCGGTCATTGAACAGACCCAAACGACGTCGCTGGAAGAAGCCTTTATTTATTTATCGGAATTACCCGCACAGGATGCTGCCCATGTTGAATAAATTATTCTGGCGCTCTGCTGCCATTGTCCTGCGTAAAGAAATTAAAGATGCCGTGCGCGATAAACGCACCATGCGCCTGGCATTTTTGCCCGCGCTGTATTTCGTCGGCATGTTTGCCGCGGGTGTGTTGTTTGCCATCAACATGCAAAAAGATCATCAACAGGATGGCTTGTTGAATGTGCCCGTCGCTATTTCCGGTGCGGAATATTTACCGGAGTTAACCCAATGGCTGACCGAACGCGGCGCTGAACTTAAACCGGTAACCGGCGATGCCTACCAGCAAGTAAAAGATAAAACCCTGGATTTTGTGCTCATCATTCCACCCTCGGCACAGGAAGAGCGCGCACAGGGAAAACCGGCAACCTTATGGCTGGTTTATGACGCGGCGAATCCCAAGGTGCATTCCGGTGTGGGTTTTGTGCGTGGCCAGATTCACGCCTGGAGTGCAAAAACCGGGAGTCTGCAATTGATGGCGCGCGGCGTGTCGCCCGAGTTGCGCAACACGGTTAACCTGCGCGAAAGCAATGTGGCCAGCGATCAGAAGATGGGTGTGTATATCCTCGGCAGTTTGCCCATGTTGTTATTACTCAGCGCGTTTATCGGCAGCGTGGGATTTTCCGCCGATATGACCGCCGGTGAACGCGAGCGACGTTCGCTGGAGTCGCTGCTCATTACACCGACGGCGTCCATGGCCATCATGCTGGGCAAATGGTTTACGTCAGTGCTGATTACCCTTGCGGTACTGTTAGTTACCATGTCGTTGTTGGGGGTGGCGTTAAATCTTTTGCCGTTTAACCAGTTGGGGTTGCGGGTTGATGTCAGTGTGCTGGATATGGTGTACGTATTTTTTTGCTTGTTGCCCGTGATCTTTTTTGCGGTGGCCTTGCAATTGCTGGTGGCGGTTTTTGCGCGCTCATTCAAGGACGCACAGACCTACATCGGCCTGCTGGTGTTTTTGCCGATGGTGCCGATCCTGTACAGTATTTTTAATCCCGGTGTGTATTACGACTGGTTTTTATGGGTGCCGGTATTGGGCCAGCAGGTGGCGATCAAGGAATTATTTTTGGGTGGCGAGCTGGCGCCCTTCGCGCTGGTAAAATTTTGGCTGGTTGCCGCAGTGCTGTGGCTCATCTGCTTGCCGCTGGCCGCAAAACAATTGCGTCGTCCGCGCATTGTTTACGGCTAGGGCTGCAGTGCGATGTTATCCGTGCGGAATCGTTTGGGTAAACGGTTGGTAAGCGCGTGCACCGGCGAGAAAGGCGGTGAGGTTAGGGTACTCGTCAAAGGTAAAGCGCTTGCGGAATAACACCCAGTCCAGGTAACACAGCAAGCGCAACTCTGCATCATTGTAAGGGCCGGCAGAGGGCCAGCGCATCTCATTGAGCGTCGCAAGACCCGACTGGATGCGCGCCACATGGCGTTGCAGATAAGCGCTCTGCGCGGGCAGAATGCCGTCTTTCTCCAGCATAAATAAATTTACTGTGGCTTCGAGCAAGGTATTCACCAGACAGAAGCGATCGTATTCAATCGCCGTAAAGCAAAATGCCTGCATATTTTTTTCGCGCAGGTACTTCACAATGGAACAGGAATCGGTCAGGAATAATTCACCGTCCTCCAGAAAAGGCACTTTCTTGGTGGGCGACTTGGCCGCACTGGCGACGCCGTCGGTCACAATGAATTCACAGGGCAAACCGCTTTCCAATAATAAAATGCGACAGTGGCGCACGAAAGGTGAGGTGTAGCTGCCGTAAAGTTTCATTGTGTCTCCCGTTGATAATGCCAGGTTTCATGCGTGGATGGTTTAAGCGCCTGCAAGTGGCAGGCGGTTAAGCCGGTACTGTTAACCATAGGTCAAAAAAAGCATACATACCTAATCGTTTGTTATTCCGTTGTTACAACTTGAACGCCTGGCGCGCAAGCAGTTTCCATTCACCTTGTTGTTTTTGCCACACCATCATGACACCGATGCGAACGCTGCCGGCTTTGCCGCTGTCGTTGGTGTCGCCAGTCAGGATGTGGCGCACGATAGCGACATCATCCATCAGGCTGATCGTCTGTTCCTGCAGGTCAATGGTGACAAAATCCGAGGAGCCATTGGCTAGGTTAGCGATAAAGGTTTTCTGGTCTTCCACCCGCCCGCTGGAGTGCCCGTAGTTCAAGGCGGAGGCTGTCAGCGACAGCAGGGCTTTGGTGTCGGCATCGACCATGGCCTGGCTCAAGGCGTTGATGCGTTGTTCAAGCTCGGCGGCGGGTGAGTCGGCCAGCACGCCGTGTGATGCCCATAGAATAAAGAGGAATGACAGTATGTTTTTCATCGTGAGGTATCCAGATAACAGGTTGATAGGAAAGCGGGTTCCGTTGCTTTTTCATAAGGCTATCCCTGGTCACCCGGATTCTAACCTGTCCCCGTTTTTTTCATAACCCGCACCAGGCATGTAAGGAAGTGTTAACTGGCGCTAATTCAGGTGGCATTCAGTTGATACGTCCTAATCTGGCGCCAGGATCTATTGCGGAGGTGCAGGTTATGAAAAAGATAACACTCGGTCTGGTGATCGTGGCGAGTCTCGTGATCGTCGGGTGTGGCGGCGGCAGCAGTTCAGCAGCGCCTGATCCGTCCTATAACTACACGCCGGCTTTGTATAGCTTTGATATTGTCGACAGCTACGACACGAATACGGCTACCTCTAACGCGCCGCTCGCTTTGAACCCCTATAACCGTTTCGGCTTGTTTGAAATTGAATGGACCGCCAACAGCTTGGAAGACTATCGCGTGCGCGTGTCTATCAATGACCGCCCGAACCTGACCGACAGTGTGGAGATTCACAATGAGCGCTGCGGCCTCGGCTTGTGGTGTGACCAGGGTGGCAGTCTGATTTGCGAGTATGGTGCGAATCTCACTCTCTCCTGCGATACCAGCCTTGAGCCGGTGGATATCAGTTATCTTTTTTACACCATTCCTGAAGATCTTTATCTATTCCTGGAGGTTTGCGATATCGATTCGCCCTACTGCGAGTACGACTATTACCCGGTGACCATGGAATAATCCCACGCCCGTGAAAGGGGGTGCAATCTCCACGCGGGAGGCATACTCTATGCCTCCCGCCAGTGTGGAGAATGTGCATGAGTCAGATCGATCCCAATACTGAAACCGACCAAACCGAGCCCCTGTTAAACCACGTGGAAGCGCGCATCCTGGGCGCACTGATGGAGAAGCAACTGGCCACGCCGGATGCCTATCCATTAACGCTCAACAGCCTGGTGTTGGCCTGCAACCAAAAAACCAGCCGCGAGCCCATCACCAACCTGGAAGCCGGCGAAGTCCAGCGCTGCCTCAGTCAGATGCAAGACAGAAAACTGATTGAAGTGGATTACGGCTCCCGCGCCAATCGCTATGACCAGCGCCTGACACGCGTGCTCAGCCTGGATAAAGCCACCCAGGCCATCCTGAATGTCATACTCTTGCGCGGCCCGCAAACCCTGGTGGAATTGTTAACGCGCACGCAACGGATGTTTGACTTTGCCTCACCGGAAAACCTGCAGGAAAAACTGGATCAACTCTGCGCAAAGACGCATCCCATTATTCTGCGAATTCCGCGGCAAGCGGGACAACGGGAGGATCGCTACATGCACCTGTTGTGTGGCAAGCCCGACCTTTCGGCTATCGCCGCCATGGGCAGTGGTGCGAAAAAAACCGCTGCACCAGAGTTGGAAGAGCGCATAGAAAAACTGGAGGCGCAGGTAGAACAACTGCATAAACTGGTGGAAAAACTCCTCGATCTAAACGGCGTAAGTCTTGAGGATCTTTGCCAATGAATTAATTGCCTGACACGCGTACATTATCGCCCACGCGAATGACACCACTCTCAATAACGCGCGCCGTGATGCCGCCATGGCCGCGCACGGCGTTGTAACCACCGGGGCCAAAACGCGTTTCCATTTGTGAGCAGGGATGACACAAACCGGTGTACTCCAATAGCGCATCGCCAATAACAAACTGTTTATTCTTCAGCGCCAGTAAATTTAATCCGGCCACGGCGATGTTGCGACGCAATAATTCCGGTGCAATGGCCGCCTGGCCGAGTAAGCTGCCAATGACGGCAAGATGCTCCCACTGAATCAACGTGACCTGCCGTTTGCCGTTGCGACTGGCATAGCGATCACCGCGCAAACCTGCTCCGGCCACCGCGTCTACTTCTGCACGAATTTCCATCGCGGCACCGCGTGCCGGGCGCGTTGCTATCCAGCGTACCGCGCCGATCTGGGGCAGGGTATCCAACAGGGTTTGCAGTGAATCGCTCATCGTGTCCGCTCGTTCATCAAATGACCGAGGATTTTAAAGACACGCTACGTTTATTGCCAGTCAGGCTCGCGTTTTCCCGCCATGCAATCGCGCACATCATCGTCAAGCAAGTTGCCGGGCTTGATGCATTCCTTCAGCGAGCGTTGACGTTGTTGATTATCCGCAAGGCTGGGCGGATGACGTTGCGCATCATCCAGGGCGCGGCACGCCGTATCGCGGTAGGTTTTATTTTCCGGCGATGGTTGGCGGTTGTAGCTGCTGATCCAGAAATTGCAGGTAGCCAACAACTTCTGCACTACCGGATGATCACTTTCAACCTTGCGCAATTTTTGCGTATCGGGTTTGCTGCGTTTGCGTGATGCGGTTCCGGTGGCCCGGTGCATAACCGGTTGCGCACGCAGGCATTCACGATACCGTTCAGAATAGATTTTGCGTTGTGCTTGCCAGCGATTCATTTGCTTGGCGCTACCGCCGGCACGCTTCAATTGCGTGTAGCGGTCCACCTTGGCTTGCAGGTGTTCACAGGCGTGGGATGTCAGGGGGATCAGCAGGCAGACGGCCAGCCAACAGAGGGCGAGATAGCGCATACATTCTTCCTTGAGTGGTGAATCCTTGATACTGGCGCCGGCAATACCTGCCGCAGCCGTTTCGTTTCCGAAGGCGAACCTTAAACCAGTTAGTAAAAAAATGCCAGACCTGCCCGGAGACGGACTTTTTATCTCCAGCGTCCCGGGATATCTCCGGCATTTATGAAATAGCCGATCAATTGAAAACCTGAACGAAAATTTTCTCACAAGACACCTTAGGTGCCAGCGATTGTGATGCATATCCTGTTTTGCGTCACGGCAATTTGCATTAAAACATTTCATCCAAAAAAGCCGAGGAAAATATTCACGCATTCATCAGTTGGACATGATTCAGCGTTTTAATCCGCTGTGCATCTGGTTCACAGATTAACTTTTCTCTTGCGTTAGTGAGTGGCAGCGAACAGAAGGCGCTAAGCCGTGAATGCAAGCTAGGCCCCACCAATCGATCTGGCGATCAGGTAAACGCGGTGTAAAAAATGCTGACGTTTTTTTGAGGCGCCAAGCGCAAGAAAGTGAGAAGTCCTTCCTGTGTTTTTTTGATGTTCATCGCGTCCATATTCGCAAGGTTTGCTTTACCGGCAAAGGAAAGGTTTGCTATTAAAAATCCGGGTAAGGAAATACGATTGGTATCGAGGCGTAAAAGGTTAACCTGATGATAAGTGGAGGTTGGCGCGTCAAATGTAGTAGAGGTTTCATTAAACAGGTCAGCAGTTTTAAACGTTATGGTTAACAACTCTAACAACAAAATTGAATTCGAATGGTTTCATTTTGTGGGCGTAGGGTCGTAAAAGTGCCTTAAAGTGGGGCGAACGACTTGCAGCGAAATCACTACGGTAAACGGTGGTGGCAGGAAAAGTATTTTAGAACAGTTTTTTTAGTACCTTTTCCGTTGCCGACGAGACTTGTCTCACGCTGTTTGCATACATATCCATCTCTGGCTTGAAAAATGCAAGCTGGAAAGTTAAAGCAGTAACGCGCATGGAGGTAGTTATGGGCAGTCAACAAATACCAGGTATTTCGGGGACCCCGGTTGTATCCAGTCAGCCACCTGTTATACGGCTTCATCATTCAAAAATCCTCGCACTGTTTCGTGCGCTGGATAGTTTTCTGATTGTGTTTATCCTCTGGGTTACGCTCAGCAGTATGGAGCTGGTCTGGACCAATTCCTACACCGCGTTGGGCATCAGTGCGGTCATCATCTTTGGCTTTTTTGCGGAAGGTAATGAAGTGTATTACCTGTGGCGCGGCCACTCTACCGAAAGCCTGGCGTATCGGTTGATGGGTGCCTGGGTGGGCACAGCATTGGCAGTCAGCGTGGCGGCCTTGACGATTTATATTTTTCGCGATGTCAATCTACAAGCCATCTTCACCTGGATGATTGCCACGCCGGCGATCATGATCGGTTTGCACTGGGCGCGTCGCGCACTGTTGACACGTTTGCGTTCAAAACCCACCGAGCCGCGTCGCGTTGCAATTGTCGGCGCGAATAATCTCGGCTCGCGGGTGGCAAAATCCATGCGCGGTATGCCGTGGATGGGTTATCGCGTCGTCGGCTATTACGATGACCGTCAAGGCACCGAAGATCCGACGCGTCGCCTCAATGAAAATGACACCACTATTCGTGGCGGTTTTGAACAACTTTATGCCGACGCCCGCGATAGCAAGATTGATATTGTGTTTATTACCTTGCCGATGCGCGCTGAATTGCGTACGCATTCGTTAATCGCACGCCTTGCTGATACCACCGTGTCTGCTTATCTGATTCCGGATGTGTTCAACTTTGATTTGTTGCATTCGCGTTTGACCTGCCTGCAAGGGATTCCGGCCTTGAGTATCTACGACTCGCCCATGGTGGATAACGGTTGGGCGAAACGTATGGAAGACATCATTCTCGGCACCGGTTTGATGATCGCATTGGCGCTGCCAATGTTGATCATCGCGCTGGGTGTGAAGTTGTCGTCACCGGGGCCGGTGTTCTTCAAACAAACCCGATACGGTATGCGTGGCGAACGGATTAAAGTCTGGAAATTCCGTTCGATGACGGTGTGTGAAGATGGCGAAGATGTGCCGCAGGCGCGCAAGCAAGATCCAAGGGTGACTCCTTTCGGCGGATTTTTACGGCGTACATCCCTGGATGAATTGCCGCAACTATTTAATGTGTTGTCCGGCAGTATGTCGTTAGTAGGACCGCGTCCGCACGCGGTGTCGCACAATGAATTTTATCGCAGCCAGATCAAGGGTTATATGTTGCGCCACAAGGTAAAACCCGGCATCACCGGCCTGGCACAAATCAATGGCTTCCGTGGCGAAACAGAAACGCTCGACAAGATGTCCGGCCGGATCGCCTACGATCTGGAATACATTCGCAATTGGTCCTTGCTGATGGATTTGAAAATCCTGTGGATGACGGTATTCAAGGGCTTTGTTGGTCAACACGCCTATTGATATCGGGATATTGTTCAATGCGGGATTCATTAGCTTTTCGTGTATTACCTTTATGTGTAGCGGTGGCGATGCCGGCGGCGGCACAAACTGACCTGTTCTCTGCCGGCGCTTCGGTGCGGCAATTGTGGGACAGCAATTATGCGCGCACGCCCGAGGAAGATTCGGAGCAGATCACCGTATCCTCGGCGTTTGTTGCGCTGGATAAAACCCTCAGCCGCCAGCGTTTTATCGCGCGTTGGCAAGTGTCGCAATACGATCATGCCGACCGTCCCGATCTGGATGCCACGCTCAACGAAGGGCGTGTTACCTGGCAAGGACAATGGGGTAATCGGTTGAAGTCGCGTCTGGAATGGATGCGCGATTCATATCCAGTGGATCGCCTGGAATTCCAGGACAAGGACATCGTGAAACGCGACGAAGCCCACGCACTGATCAGCTATGGCGCCGGCCACCGTTTAACCCTGGGTATTGGCGGTCGCCAGGCAGAGCAAACCCACTCTAATGGTTTGCGCGAAGGCCTGGATTTTGATGAAGAAGAAGGTTACGTCGAAGCGGGTTACAAAACCGGCATTCAGTCCACACTCTTCTTGCGCGTTCGTTATGGTGAGCGCACCTATCCGAATCAGGAGATTGGTTTGCCAGTTGATGATCCGGATATTCTTGAGCCGTTTGAAGACCTGGATTTTGAATACCAACAGGCGGAACTGGAAACAGTTTGGGAAACCTCCGCCAAAACCAATCTCACCGCAACGCTCGCTTACTATAACCGCGATGGTGTGGTGAACGATGGCACGGGTGTGCTCGCGATCCTGGAAGCAAGCTGGGCAGCAACGGAAAAAACCGAATTCAATGGCGGTTATTCTTATCGCGAGCCGGCAGTGGGTGAAACGTCTGATTCTCCTGCGGGTACTCATACCTTATTCGCCGGTGTGCAATGGCAGTGGACTCCCAAGATCAATGTCGGTGCCGATGTCAACTACATTCAACAACAATATCAGGACGACAGCCCCGGTCCGGATCGCGATGAAAAGGTATACAGCGCGTCACCTTTACAGATGACGTATCAGTTCTCTGACTATTTTTCTATTCGTCTGGATACGCGTTGGGTTGATCGGGATTCACCGCTCGCCTATCGCACCTACACCTCATCGCAGGCAATCCTGGGTTTATCCTTTCGATACTAGCGATAGGTCATTCATTATTTAACGCATGAATTATTTTTTCCATTGAGGTGAAAACGTGTTAGCAAAATTGTCCACACTGGCCAAAAATCTCACCCATTCATCGACGCCGTTAGCGGGGCGTTTGCCTTATCCGCATGTGGACCTGTTTCACTGGTCGCCGAGCAATGGCAGCGTTAATTTCGGTGATCGATTATCCGATATTGTGACGCGCCAGATGCTGGCGTTTCACGGCTTGAGCCTTGATGACCAGGTGCGTGATCCGGCGCGCTTGCTGGCTATCGGTTCGATCCTGCATTTCGCCCAGAGCGGCGACAATGTGTGGGGCTCCGGCTGGAACGGCAAGATTCCTGAAAAAGAATTCACAGCAACCGATCTGAAAGTGCACGCGGTGCGCGGCCCGCTGACAGCGGAATTCCTGCGCAAACGCGGCATTGTTGTGCCGGATGTTTATGGCGATCCGGCATTGCTTTTACCTTACATTTTTAAAAACCGTTTTGCCGCTGCCGCCGAAGACGATTATGTCGTCGTGCCCAACTTGCATGACTTGCCGCTGGTCAGTAACCACCCCAAGCTGGTGTCACCTTTATGGGGCTGGAATATCGTCATCAATAAAATCCTGAAAGCGAAGTTTGTGCTGGCGAGTTCGCTACACGGTCTAATTATTGCGGAAGCCTTCGGCATTCCGGCGCGTTATGTCCGCTTGTCGCAAACGGAAGATTTATTCAAATACAAGGATTACTACTTTGGCAGCGGGCGAACTGAAACGGAATTCAGTTTTGCAAATTCATTGGATGAAGGTTTGGAGATGGGTGGCGCTCCCGCGATCCGCTACGATCATACCGCCCTGATGTATGCATTTCCGCTGGAGTTGTGGAATTAATAAACCGTTGCACCGGCGTTAGCAATGCAGAAAAAGACGCGGGCATTCCGCCCATATTGAAAAATGTTTCTCCAACTTCAACAATACCTGCCGCAGGTATTGACGCTGGTGCACTGACTTTCTGTAACACCCCGGTTTGTTAGGCCGCCGGGAATGCGCAGGCTTCGCCATGGCATTTTCAGCGGCCGATAACCTTAGAGCCGCAGCAGTTGGCGTACTTTGATAGCGGCGGGCCGTACCTTTTGCGGAACCATATCAATACTTTCGCCAAAGAAATTCCGCGTCTCCGCGCGAAATACTGTGATCATCAATATCACATAGACCAAGCCGCCGATGGCCGCCAGGCTGATCATGCTCAAGGCCACCGGCAGTTCACTGATGGCCGTCAATTTGAGCCCCGCGACACTGGCTAACATGATCAGCGATGCACAAAAGGACGCCGCAACGGATTTAATCACCCGCAGAATCGCTATACCAAACACCTTGCGGAAAAAGTACATGTTAAAAAATATCGTCAGGTAACTTCGCACCGCAAAACCGTAGGCAGCGGCGATCAAACCGAATGATACCGAGGCCAGCCCCAGCCCGCAGTTAATCACAAAAACAATACTGGCCAGCGCCATAACCATGCGCGAGTTGCCACTGGCAGTGAGCGCAGCATTGATCTGAAAACCGATCACCAGCGGTGCAGTACCCAACGCGAGGACTGTCATGATCTGGCCGCTGAGCGCCCACTTTTCGCCAAACGCAAAGATAATAAATTCCGGCCCTATGGCCGCCGCGCCAAAAAATATCGGGAAGGTCAGGTAGGCACTGATCTTGATCACCCGTAGCGTGCCCGCTGCCTGTTGGTCGCGCTCGGGAATGCGCGACAGCGCCGACAGTACCGTCTGTTCAAAAGGCTTGAGCACAATCTCTTGCAAGATAAACAGCGCGCGCCCACCGACGCGGAAAAATCCCAGGGCAGCTGGCCCAATCATTACCCCGATCAGGACTTCAAAAATCTTGGAGCTGATATTGCCGATCAATTGTGCCGCCATCAGCGGTGAGGAAAATGTTAACAGCTGCTTGCAGTCTTCCTTGGAGAACACCAGACGCGGTACCCAACGCGACGCCACCAGGGTAAACAGGGTGATAACACTGTGGTTGATCAATTGTTGCCACACCAAGGCCCAGACACCAAAACCATTTATTGCCAGATAAATACCCACCGCACCCGACAGCAAGCCCGCGACCACCATGCGAATGGCAATCACTTGAAAAGCAAACTCCCGCTTTAATTTTCCTTCGTGGACTGCCTTGGCGCCCTCAATAAAAAAAATCACCGACAGGACTTCCAGGATGGGGCCTGCATCGGGTTCATAATAGGCTTCAACCAGCGGCACACCGATAAAGAAAATCAGTGCGCTGATCAGTAAGGCGAAGACCATGTTGAGGTGAAAGCAGGTTGAGGCGTAGACATCGTCCCATAATTGCCGCTGCACAATCGCCTGGGGAAAGCCGGCGTTGACGATAATTTTCCCTGCTTCTACCACAATCAAGGCAAAGGCGACCAGGCCGATTTCAGCCGGGGCGAGGATGCGTGAAAGGACGATGAAAATCAGAAAGCTGACGACGCTGTTACCACTGGCCGCCGCGCTCATCCAGATTGTACTGCGGCCCAAACGTTGTTTTAATGTCATGTAGGTTTATCGATCAAAAGGAGTAAAAAATAACATAGCGGGTCGCTTATAAACGCTGATACAACTTCACCGTTGCATCAGCCAAATGATCCCAATTGTATTCATCCAACGGGCAGACTGCCGGGCGCTCAGCCGCTTCCAGTTGCGCAATCGCCTGTTGCAAGGTCGGTGCCTGGAATTCATCGCGGTAACTGTGAATCCATTGCGTGCCCAGTTGTTTTTGTAACACCACCATCGCACCGATATGCGGTGCAATCACCGGTTTATCAAACGATAAGGCCAGGAGGAGTGCGCCGGAATTAAAGATCGCTTTATAAGGCAAAACCACAATGTCCGCTGCACTCAGGTAGGTGTGCAATTCATTATCCGGAATGAATCGCAAGAATAGATGCACATCGGGATTCGCGTCGGCCAGATGCTTGATGTCATTGGCTAATGCCGTGGTTTCCGGGCTGCCGGCCACCACCAGCGTATAGCCGCTGAGCCTGGCTTCATTGAAAACCCGGATAAGATTGTCGACATTTTTGTAAGGTTTGATCATGCCAAAAAACAGCAACACTTTTTTGTCGGGCAATAATCCGAGGGCTGCCTTGGCTTGTTGTTGGTCAATGGCGGCGGGGTAAGAGTTGCGATAGTGCCCGTGGGGAATGATCGCGTATTTGATCGCGGCAGGTGCGCGATATTGTTTAAAGAATGCCTGCTTGCTGTCTTCGCTCATAAAGATCAGGCCATCGCAACGCCGGATAAACCAGTTCATAAAATGCTGGGACAAACGCGGACGAAAGGCATCGTGGGGTGCGACGTTGTGAGCGGTCCATACGATCCTGGTGCCTTTGAGTTTGAGCACTGTCATGATCAATACGAACAGCATAATGCGTTGCCAGGCTTTAACAAAACCGCGCTCATTCATGTAACCGTCGGGCCAATGAAAATGCACGATGTCATACCGTCCCAACAGCGCTTTCCTGTGTGAGTATTCATCCACCGGTACGCCGGCTTTTTGCATCTCGCGATAGAGCAGGGCGTTGTAAGGGTTCACCTTTTCATTGGAAAACGCCGGCGAGGCCAGAATGCGCATCGCCTGGGTAGCATCGCTGCGAGCCTTGCGACCATCTGCATAAACGTGAGAGGTTTCCATGCTTAATCCTGTAGCGGTACGCGGGCAGGTTGTTGTTTGCCGGCGCGCAGGCACAGCGCCAGGAATATCGCAATATCAATGGTGTACCGACGCATCAGGCGTGCCGGTTCAAGGCACAAACGATACAACCACTCCAGGCGCAATCGTTGCACCAGGCGCGGTGCGCGGGGTTTATCCCCGGCGAGAAAATCCAGTAACGCACCGACGCCGATAAATACCGTCGCCGTGGTGTGTTGGCGATGCTCAAGAATCCATTGTTCCTGCATGGGGTTGCCCATGGCCACCAGCACAATATTGGCGTTGGCGGCGTTGATAGCGGTAATCACCTGTTCGGGATCGCGCCCCTGCTCATAACCGTCGCAGGTGCCGACCACGTCCACATCAAAATCTTGTTTCAAGGTATTCGCGGCCCGTTGCGCAATACCGGGTTTACCGCCGAATAAAAATACCCGCGCTTTGCCGCGCACGCTGTGCAAATACTGGGGCGTAAAATCGGTACCGTTGAGGTTCTGCGGAAACCTGCGGCGATGCACCAGCCAGGTGGCGATGTCCACACCAATGCCGTCGTTGACAATCAGGGTGCGCGGCTCGTTCATGGCACCTTTCATCGGTTGGCATTTGACGATGAAGTTGGTGTTGGCAAAAAACAAGGTGTGCGTTTCACCGGTTTCCAGCGCGCGTTGTAATTGCTGCGCAAGTTCGGTGGCCGTGGTGCGCAGCAAGGGAAATCCGCCCAGTGCCAGGGTGTCCGGTGAGGGGTTTACCGACATGTTCATGCAGTCATCTCCGTGTCGCGAAAAAATTGCGGGGTCAGCATGCGTTCGGTGACTTCGCCCCAACTCAGCACCGGTCGGGTGCTCAGTGGTTGTACCGGGCTCAGCGCGCGAGTGATGGCTTGCTCGATGGAATCGGCATTACCGATTTCATAACCGAAGCGCGTGGGATAATCCGCTGCAATAAAATTAGGGCAGATGGCCGGCAATTTAAAAAATTCGTATTGGATTAATTTCAAGGAGGTATCGCGCAAGTAAGCCGGTAAATTCGTACTTGAGTAAGGCGCGATACCGATACGCGCATGTTTGATGTAACGCAGTGTCTGGGCGAAGGGCATCTCGCCGTACACCGTCACGTTATCGCTGTACTCCGGGTGGCGTGGGTGACCGGAGCCGATGACATGAAAATGAATATGCGGAAAACGTTGGGAGGCGAGAATAAAAAACGTGGGATCAAACAACATGGAGCCCACGGATACCGCGTGAATGCCCTCGTCTTCATAAGGCGAGGGATCAGCTTGCTCGGCCACCGAATGATCAATACCGTGCGGCACAAAGATCAGGTTGTGGCGACTGGGAATACTTTCAGCCAGGGCTTTGGACGGCAGCGCAATGGTGTTGATACCGCTCGCGGCCCGCGCAAAGGCATGGTTCACATACTCAGCGACGTTGATGGCTTCCAGTGAGTCCGATGCGCGATACAAAATCTTTGCTGCCGGATTCAATTGTTTAATCAAATCAAAAAACACCGGTGCCACACCGCTTTCCAACAAGATAACCGTGGCTTCCCTGATCCACTGACGCAACACGTTGTTGCGCCCCTGGCTGTACCAGCGGTACATCGCACTCTCCGCCGGGCGCAACCAGCTGCGCCGGGTATTGAAAGGGTGAATCATGGTCTTCCATAAATAACATTCCACCCCTTGATGTGTGGCAACACGATTGGCCTGGTCGTCCAGCGACAGGCGCGGGTCAGATGTGTAGCGCGAGAGCATGCTGTAACGCAGCGAAAAAAATCGTGTCGGCCCGCGCTTGGCCAGTTCATTGGTAATGAAATGAATACTCGCCTTGCGCGGAGAGCGATAGTCGTGCGCTGACAGCACCAGGAAGTTATCCGTCGCGGTGGACGGTTGTTCCATAACAGCGGCTTGCGGATTCATAAGCATGCTCCCATTGCGTGCAAAAAATTAATTCACCGGTTCCGGCGGATTGGGTGGATTCTCAACATAAAAATGATCTTTCAGCGGCTTCCACTGCAAGGAGGGGGTGGTGGCGTTGGTGTTCAGCGCAAAGGGATAATCACCCCACCAGCCGCCCGCGGCCCAATAGGTCCAGCCTTTCCACATCGGCCCTTCCATCAGCGACAGCATGCGCTCCAACACTCGCAGGCATTCTTCCGTGGCCGCCACACCGAATTCGCCCAGGAACAGTTGTTGGTTATGTTCTGCCGCCCAAGCGCTGATGCGCTCAAACTTGGGATCAAAATGGTCTGGTGGATGACAATCGGTCTTGGTGCCGGAGTACCACTCGTCGGCGTACTGGTGCACCTCCAGGGTGGTGCGTTTGAGCGGATCTTTCAGGTCGGCAAATTCTGCAGCGTTGGTGGTGTCGCCCTTGGGTTTGAACCAGTCGTGCAAGCCGCTCCAACTACCCCCGCCGACAAAGATGCGGTTGGGCGCGTCGGCGTCGCGCAAGGCTTTTACGGTGCGCTTGGCCAGGTCGGCCCATTGATTGACGGGCATATGTGCCGGTTCATTCATCAGCCCAAAGATAGTTTGGTCCGGGTCGGTAAACTCTGCGGCGATACGTTTCCATAAATCGACAAACGCATCTTCCAATGCGGGTTTTTCTTCAAAGGACTCGCCGTAATACTCCGCGTAGTTGTGTACATCCAGGATGACACAGAGCCTCTGGGCCGCGGCCTTGTTAACCGTACTCTTCAGGCGCTTCAGTTCATCCTCATTGAGCGGCTTGTTGGCCTCCGGCTGCAAGCGCTCCCAGCGAAACGGCAGGCGAATAACATTAGCGCCCTGGGCGGCGATATAGGCGAGTTCCGAGTCCTTGGGGTAGGTGTAATCCTTGAAGATCACCCCCGGCAACCGCTTCGAATTGAATTCAGCGCCGGCAATATTCACGCCGGTGAGGCGCGCGGCACTCAGGCAGGTGGTGGCATGGGCTGCAGATACCGTGAGCAGTACGAGCAGCGGCAGGGAGAGAGCAAGGTGGATAAGGGATTTCATGTCGGTCGACCTCCTAACTTGTCGTATAACTCCAGGTAGCGCTCGGCTACTCTGGGCCAGGCGTATTGCCGCGAGAAGGACATGGCAATGCGCCGCCGCGCAAGATAGGCGTCCTGCCCCTCCGCATGGAGTTGCAGGAGACTGTCTATGGCGGTATCCAACGATGTGTTGTCGGTATTGATAGTGAAGCCCAGGCCAGAGCGCTTAGCCAAGCGCTGGAAGGGAGGAATATCACTTAGCACCGGTGTCAGGCCCGCGCTCATCCCTTCGATAGGCGCAATCCCGAAGCCCTCGTGGCGCGACAGGCAAAGAAAGTAGCTGGCTTGCTGGAGCAGGCGGCGGATGTCCTCATCGCTCGGGTTGGCCACCAGTTGCACCTGCTGGCTAACCCCCAGTTCAGCTGCCCGCGCTTGCAGCTCGGCCAGGCTGTGGTCGTATTCGCGCCCGGCGATGATCAACTGCCAGCGGGGGTCCCGCGCCTTGAGCCTGGCGATCAGTTGCAGTGACTCCAGCAGGCCCTTGTTCGAGGACCAGCGCCCGAAATACATCAGGGTCGGCTGCAGGTTCGGGGAGGCTTGGTCGCGGTATTTGTCCACATCCACGCCGTTCTCAATCACCTTCAATTTCGGCTCGCTCATGATGCGGCTGAACAGGTGGCCGTCATTAGCGCTGGTGGCCACCACCTGGCTGTAGGCCTTGGCCGACAGGCGGGTGATGGTTTCAAAGTAAGCCCGCTTGGCGCGGGAGGCAAAGCTGGTATGGAAGAAACCACCGTGGGTGGACAGCACCAGCGGGCGACGATGCCACCATTTGGTGACCGCCAGAAAGTCGTAGAAGAAATCCACACCGTGGACATGCACCACATCCGTGGAACCCAGTTGCCCGAGGATACTGGGACACAGCGGATAGCGACTGGAGCCGTAGTAAGGCAGGCGCACCACTTCCACGCCGCCGATCTCCTCGCGCTGGGGCAGCCGCTGGCTGGTGTTGCGGAACAGCCGGTCGAGGGTAATGATCCGGGTACTTTGCTGACCCGAGCGCGCCTGATGCATGGCAATGTTACGCACCACTTCTTCCATGCCGCCGATGGACGGCAAATACTGGCGAACAATATGGGTGACGTTAATAGACATCCTTCCTCCGGGTGGCTGATGAGTGAGGCGCCTGGGTGGCCTGCTCACGGAATTGATTGACGCGGTTGATCAGCGGCTGGGATGAGGGGCTTTCCGGCGCCGGATTGCGCAGGGTGCAGCCCACCAGGAACCACAACATGGCCGCTGTCTTGAAGGCGAATAACGAGGTGCCGCTGACGCACAGGATCAGCGCGATATAAACCGACACAAAGGCGCGAAAGCGCTGCCCGCGTTCATCGGGGATATTGAGCAGCCACAGGCTGAACCAGAGCAGCAGGCACAATGGCAAGCTGAAGGTGGAGAGCACGTAGGCATAGCCCATATCGGCAAAGTTCTCGCCCGGCCCGGCGCCCAGCAGGGTTGCCACATCAAACTCCGCCAGCGCCCAGCCGCTGATGGCCAGGCGGCCGAGGAAGGTGTCGCCGATACGTTCATCGATCATAGCGCCAGCCGCCATCACGATAGCGATGGCACCGAAGGGCGCGAGTATGGCGAGGTACAAGCCCTTACCGCTGAGCACCAGCCGTATGGCCACCATCAGGGACACGGACATTAGCGCGAAGCGCGAATCCGCCAGCACCATCAACACGATCGCGGCACCAAAAAAGAAAATACCCTTGCGCCACTCGGCTTTATCGCGGCTCAGGCCCCAGGCGGCAGTAATCGCCGCGAAGTTGCCCAGGGAGACGGGTTCGAGGAACACCGAAGACACCCGGTGACTGCCCAGCAAACCGGGCAATAAGGTGCGGCCGATGCCTTCGGGGCGGATGCCGTTCATCTGCAATTTACTGTCGCGCACATATTCGGTGATGACCTGCAAATTCCCGATATTCACGTAGTAACCGAAGATGTTGAAAAACTGGGTATAGAGATCGAGCAGGAAAAATTCGAACAGGCCCATCGCCAGGACCACGCTGAAAGCAAAGGCCAGGGCGCGGTCGGCCAGCTCGGGGCGGCCGATGTTGCAGCCGAGCCAGAAGAAGGCCAGCGGGATCAATAAGTCGCGGAAGGCTTTGATTTCAATCTCGCCGCTCAGCAGGGTCAGCAGGCAGAGCAGGGCGCCCATCAGGGCCAGGATGACAATGACACCGGGCAGCAGGCGGCGCATCAGGATCGGCAAACAGGCGGCCAGGATCACGGCTTCAGCCAGGCCCACCATGGCGCGCGAGACAGAAAACACCTGGGTGTTGATCAGGCACAGCAAGGCCTGGTAGGACACGGCGGCCACCAGAATGCCCAATACCAGACGCCGCTCGAACACCTGCTCGGCGCTTGCGTCTTTCATGGGCGAACCGTCCAGGGCGGGCGACGAAGCCAGCAGGCCGGGCGCTGATTGATAGCGTGCAAATCCCATCTTGACCTCTACCGTAATGGGCCTATTGCCCCAGGGCCACACCCACCAGACGCACGCCGACACCCCACAAACTGGCGCAGAGGTTTTCCAGATCTTTCATCCGCGAGTTGTGTTGCCGGGCAATCAGCAAGGCCGCGCCGGCATGGGCTGCCACTAACTGGGCGTCGCGGTTGCGCGCCATGGGCGGAGTGCTGATCAGGGTCACATCGAACCGGTTGGCCAGTTCGCCCACATAGTCCCGGTAGTTCCTGCCCGACAGCAGTTCCTGGGGATTGGGCGCCTGGGTACCGGCGGGCAATAACCACAGAGATTGCAGGGTCGTGACCGGCAGGGGCTGGATGCGCGCGCGGTCGGCGATCAGGTCGGACAAGCCCGGCTGGCGGCTGTCGATCCCGAATAATTTGTACAGCTGCGGCTCGCGCAGGTTGCTGTCGATCAGCAATGTGCGCAGCCCGAGCTGGGAAAAGACAATGGCCAGGTTAGCGGTGGTACGGGCGATGGTGTCGGCCTCGTCTGCACCCACCACCGCCAGGCTGAGGTTTGGTGCGGTGTTGAAGTAGCGCAGCATGAGTTCACTGCGCAGGCTGCGCAGGGCTTCCACCTCGCTGCTGTCCGGCCTGAACACCGCCGTCAGCGACGGCGCGAGCCGGCTGGCGGCATCGGGTACCGAGGTATAGGCAAACTGCCGGGCAAGTACGGAGCGGATATCTGCCGGGCTGACCAGCCCCAGAAGCAAGGCCGCCTCGCCGAAGCGGATGCCTCGCTCATTCTGCAAGGCGATGATGGCCTTGAGATCGGCGGCGGTGATCTTGCCGTTATCCACCAGCATATGGCCCATCTTGACGCGGGTACTGGGTACTTGCAGGTCTTCAGCGGTAGCCTGTGCCAGGTTGTTCATCGCTTGATCTCCCTTTTGGGCCAATTCCGTTCCAGAGGTATGTAAGCCAGCACGGGTATGCCCAGGCTGGCTTCCAGTTCTTCACCGCTGCGGACCCGCCGGTCAATCCACTCCCAGCACAGGGCGACGGCTGTGCCGAGTAACAGGCCGAGCATGGTGGCAATCACCAGGTTCAGGGCCGGCTTGGGTTCGGTGGGTTTGCTGGGCACGGCGGCGGTATTGAGGATGGCCACATCGGTCAAGGCAATGCGGCTCTCCAGCTTGGTTTGTGAGGCGCGCGCCAGGGCAGCGTCGTAGGCGGCCTGGGCGTTATCGGCTTCCTGACGCAGCAGGGTGAGTTGGTTGCGGTTGCGGTTCAGTTGCAGCACATGTTCTTTTTGCGCGGCGACCTCGGCCTTCAATTGCTCCTCGCGGCTTTGGGACAACTCCACCGACGAGCGCAGACTGCCTCCCACCAGTTTGAGGGTGCGCTGCAGTTGGATTTGCAGGGCCTCGACTTCACGTTGGGCCTGGCGATACAGGGGGTGATTACTGCCGACCTGGGAACCCACCTCGGCCAGATGCGCCTGAGCCTGGGACAGCTCGTCCGAGATCTTTTGTACCTGGGGGTTGGTCAGCACATGTTCCGGCAGGGCACCGGGTTTACTGCCATCCAGCTGTTTGCTGCGGCTTTGCTCATCGAGCCGCTGGCCTTGTACCACCAGCAACATGGAAGAAAGTTCTGCGAGCTTGGCGCTCTCCAGATCCAGGCGATCACTGGTAGCAATGATGTTGTGTTCTTCCTGATAGGCGGCCAGTGCATTCTGCCGATCCACCAGGTTTTCCCGCAGGGCTTCCAGTTGCAGGTCGTACCATTGGGTGATTTGTTTGGCCGGCTCAATGCGCAGCTCCAGGTTGGTCTGGATGTAAGCCTGGGCAAAGGCATCGGCAATGCGCGCCGCCAGTTCGGGGTTGCGCGCTTTGAAGGAAATGCTCAGCACACTGCTGTCGCGCTGAGGGGTAACGGACAGCCCGGTCTTGAGGTAATAGAGCAGCCAGCCGCGCGAGGGCAGGGGCTCGGTACTGGCGGCGCGAAATTCCGGTTGCAGGGCCGGCTCTTCGATCAGGTTGAGCTGGTCGATCACCTTGTTGGCCACATTGCGGCTGCGGATGATATCGGCCTGGGTAGCAATATAGCCGGACAGCATCCGTGCCGGCAGGGCTTCCCCGCTGATGGGGTCCTGCCCTTTGCCATCGATGATCAGCTCGGTAGAGGCCGTATAGGACTTGGGTGTCTGGAAGGTAACAATACCGGCCACCACCACCGCGATCAGGGTCATACCGGCGATGGTCAACCATCGCGCGCGCAAGATTCGTAAAAGTGCCGCCAGGTTCATACTGCTGACTCCCTAAAAAAGGCTTTCCTGAATAACCAACACATCGCCGTCCATTACCGGCTGGTCGGGTTGAGCCCGCAGCTCTTTGGTAGAACCATCGGGCTGCCGGCGATACAACTTGACCGCTTTGGCATTGGCGCGCGCGGTTGGGCCGCCGCCAACACCCAGGGCTTGCATCACGTTAAGTTTGCGATCGAGCGGGTACATGCCCGGCGAGCGCACCTCGCCACTCAGGTAAAAGCGGCCGGCCACCGGGACGTAAATCGTGTCGCCGTTTTTCATCCACACCACCGGCTGGTCTTCTGCTTCGTGGTTCAGCAGTTGTTGCAGGTCGTATTCATAACGCTCCTGCTTACCGTTTTTGTCGGTGCGGATCAGGATCAGGTGTTCGCTGCCGGTTTCGGCAACACCACCGGCAAAGGCCAGGGCGTCGGTCAGTGATGTGGGGCCTTCCAATACCAGTTTGCCGGGATTATTAACCTTGCCCAGAATCGCCACGGACTGGCTGCGGTATTTGGTGATCAGGATATTGACGTGGGCATCCTGTAAAAAGTCGCCGCGCACATAATGATCGGCGATCATCCGTGCGGCGTCGGCACTGCTGCGGCCGGCGAGTTGCACGCTGCCCAGCAGCGGAATTTCCATGGTGCCATCACCACTGATTTGTCCCTCGGTGGTGAGATCAGGCTGGTTGTAGACGGTCAGGCGAATTTCATCGCCCGGTCCCATCAGGTAACGGTTTTGCGCGTGGGCGTTGGCAACTGCCATGCAGATCAGGACGCCCCATACTACTGTTCGAAAAAATTCCTTCATGGGTTTTCCTTTGTGGCGTTAATGGCCTTTCCCCGTATAACGACGAAGCTTGCGTAGCAATACCTATGCAAAAGAAAGGCCGCTTCGGGAGTGCTTGAGAAAAGGGGTGCCGGTTTACACCAATTGCGGAAGCACAATGTGAAAGAGTTACCACTCTTCGTGTCGTCCGCCGTCGTTTCTATCGATGTAACAGCACAGGTTTGAAGTTAGTGTGAGCCTTTTGTCTTACAGCCGTGTGTAAGCTACCGCTTAGGGTGAATTTACTTCCGTGCGTAAGCTAACACTTAACTGACGCATGATTTATTTTGTGCGCCAGGTCCGTGAGCCACTGGAGTGCGTGCGCACAAGGAATGTGCGTATTAATGAGAAAACAGCGACGTGAAAGCGGCGCGTGAACGCAGCGAGGGCGCATGATAAAAATAAAAAACGCGCGATGAATAAAAAATTTTTGTCCGGATTTTTTTCAGCACCGCGCAACTAATGCGAATGATGTGTGCGCCGGTGCCCATCATCCGTATCGGTTACCAGGGCTGTGCCTTGTTCGAGGATCGCCAGTATCTGGGCTAACTCCACCGGCTTGACCAGATGATGATTAAAACCGGCGCGGCGGGATAAATCGCGGTCTTTCTCCTGGCCCCAACCGGTTACAGCAACCAGGACGCATTGACGGGTTTCGGGAAATTGGCGCAGCAGTCGCGCCAGATCGTAGCCATTCAAACCCGGCATACCAATATCGAGGAACGCAAACTCCGGCATAAAATTGCGTGCAATATGTTGTGCCGTTGAACCCTCGTGTGCTGTGCGTACATCGTGGCCCAGCGCGCTTAGCAGCGTGGCCATGGTCGCCACGTAATCCACATTGTCATCCACCAACAAAATGCGACGCAGGGATTGTTTTTGTGCAAGCGGTCCCGGCGACTGGTCAGCTTGCTCTGCCGGCGCCGACGCGCAGGTGAGATACACGCGAAAACTGCTGCCCAAACCGGGGCCGCCGCTGTGGGCGACGAGTTGTCCGCCGTGGAGTTCGACCAGGCGTTTTGCCAGGGCCAGGCCAACGCCTAAACCCGCGTGGGTGCGTTCGAGCGTTTGGTCGACCTGGGTGAACATATGGAAAATATTATCGAGCATGTCCGGTGCCAGACCGATGCCATTGTCGGTAACCTCCGCCACCACCTTATCGTCCAGCAACTGTCCGGTGAAATTGATCAAGCCGCCGCGATTGGTGTACTTGGCGGCGTTGTTCAACAGGTTGGAAAACACCTGCGCAAGCCGGATCGGATCGGCATCGATATACAGCAATTCGTCGGGCATGGTGACATTAAGTTGATGGCCACAGTTTTCAATAAATCCGCGACTGGCTTCCACGGCGTCACGCATGATGGACTGCACATCAATACGCGTTTTACTGATGGTTAATTTGCCTGTCGTAATGCGCGAAACATCCAGCAGGTCGTCAACCAGGCGCACCATCTGTTTGAGCTGGCGTTCCATGACCGATTGCGCGTTGGCGGCGATGGCAGGGTTGGTATCCTTGGCGCGGAGGATATGTAAACCATTGATCAAAGGCGCCAGGGGGTTGCGCAATTCGTGCGCAAGGGTTGCGAGGAATTCGTCCTTGCGCCGGTCTGCCAGGCGCAAGGCGTCTTCGGCGGCCTGCCGTTCGCCCATCTCATGTTCCAGGGATTGATTGGAGGCTTCCAACGCCCTGGCCCGGCGTTCGACCTCGCTGAGCATATCGTTAAAGGCATCGACCAGCACACCGATTTCATCTTCGGTAAATTTTTGGGCGCGCAATGAAAAGTCACGGCTCTGCATCACCTGGCGGGCAACATTGGTGACCGCGAAGATGGGTTTGGTCACCGCACCGCGCAACCAGGTTGCCACCAGCAACGCCAGGCCGAGGCTGGCTATCAGCACGCCGCAGAGGATGATGGCATAACCCGCCAGGCGCGCACCCAGTTCGTAGCGCGCATGAATATACACCGCGCCCAGTGACACACCATTTTTTACGATCCGTTGCCACACGTGGATACGATTGCCATCAATGATTTGTTGGTTGGTGGTTTGCGGCCGCTGAGGTGTTGCAATAGCCAACTCCCCGTCATTTGAATACTCCGCAAAGATTGCCCCGTCGTCGGTGTAGAGCACCGCGCGCAGAATCATCGGGCGAGTGCGCAATAAATCCAGGTTTTCCTTACCGGTTACCGGGTCGTTGAATTCCAGTGCCGGCGTACTGACTTCCGCAATAATGTTGGCCTGGGTGGTGAGGTCCTTGATGATGCTGTCGCGGTAAGTGTTGAGGTCATAGGCGAGCATCACCACCGCATAAGCCACCAGCGCCGTCAGCGTCGTGGCCATAATCACCAGCATCAGGCGATTGGATATGGAACGCTTGGCGATACGCATCATGGCAAGGTCTCCTGTTCAACCGTCGAAGCAACAGATAACAACCGGGCACTGAGTTTAAGGTTGTTGCGGTGCGCGCCGGAGAGCGACACATCGAAGCCGACGCGATCCTCCAGCAAACGAAGATTGATGGTGCTGCCGGGTACCAGCCCCTGTGAATTTTCCGTCACGATTAGAAACGCCTGTTGTTCAGCCAGCCGGGCCAGGTGCGGCAAGTGGTGCTCGGCATCGTGCCCGACAAAGACAATGTGCGGATTGTCGATCCGTTCGATAAAACGGGTTTTGAAAACGCTGATAGCGCGACCCTTGATGTTGCGGTCACGCGCAATAGCGCGTAGTTCTTTGCCCACGTCGCTCGCATCCAGCAGCCAGATACGGTAGGGCGATTGGGGCTCAGCAAACGCCGTTGCCGGCCATTCGGTGTAATCAAGGAATTTGAACAACATGGCTGCTTTGATTTGGGTTTCGGCGGCGTTGGCGACATTTTCAGCCTGTGTTGCACTGATTGATCCGCATACGATCAAGGCCACGAGATAGACGAGGCAGGTTAACCACCGCCGTCTGCATGAGAGACTGGTGGTTTGATCGCACACCGTTAACATGATCAATGCCTTACAGCTCCCATATCAATTTGCCATAGAGTGCGCGTTCATATTCACTGCGACGCGGCGATGCGCCGAACTCGGGATGCGCCCGGTCAATAAGATTTTGCCCCACCAGGGAAATTTCCAGATGGCGACTGATCTCCCATGCTACACGGACATCCAGCGCAGTGTAAGCCGGAACCTGTGAGCCTTTGAGTTCATCCACATAGCGCAGCGTTGAATCAAGGGTTACCTGCGGCGAGACATCATAAGACGAGCGCAGGGACGAATAAAAATTCGGGTCATAACTGGCCAGTGCGGTGGTGTTGGAGATGTCGGTGCTGCCGGGCTTCAGATAGACATCAAACTCCTGGGCCACCAGGCTGGCATGTAATCGCCAGTGATGCAGCGGTTGCCAGCTGCCCCAGAGTTCCAGACCATAGGTGTCCGCTGCTGCCCGGTTTTCAAACACAAAACCGGTTGCCGTATCGTTCGGTTCCAAAGTGCGCAACTTGTCGTATTCGCTGTAAAACGCCGTAACGGACCACGATACCTGTGCCACAGGTTGCTGGCGATAACCCACTTCATACACATCGGCAACCTCAGAGACAAAATCGGGGCCCCCGGCAATGACATACCGTGGCTCGCCGTCCACAAGGGGCGGATTGGCCGGGCTGTAATAATCCCGATCAATACGTGAAGGCGTGCGTACCGCGCGCGACACCTTGCCCCATAACAATTGGTTGTGGCCGGGTGACCATGCCAACTGCGCACTGGGCATGGATTCCCAGCCGGTGAAGGGGTTGTCTTCCCATTTGGCGCCGAGCGTCAGGCGCAGGTCCCGGGTAATTTTAATTTCATCCTGAATAAACACATTGCGCCATTGCATATTCAGGTCATCGGGCAAGAAAGCAAAAAATACATCGTTGTCGATACGGTCCGACAGGTAGCGATAACCGCCGCCCCACATAAACATCTGCCGCTCGCCGATCAGACACTCGTGCTGCAACTCCAGGTCAATGGCGTTCAGGTGCTGTACAAATGCATTCGGCTGGTGGCGCTGCGTATGATCGACATAGGCCTGGAAGGTCAAGCGAGAGCCGGGCGCAAATTCGCGGCTGGCACGACCGAGTATATTCGCCCCGCTGATCTTTATATCTTCGGTGCCGGATTGATGTAGCCGGCCACGATAAGCATCGCCCTGCAGCGTGAAATGATCATCGTAGCCTGCCCAATCTGCACGAAAACCCGCCTGGCTTCGCTCCCAGCCGGTATAGGTCGATGCGCCAGTCGCGTTTTCGGTGTCGTCGTGACGGCTGTGTTTGGCATAGACGCGATAAAAACCTTCGTTGGTCAGCTGACCGCCATGGCGCACTGCCGCCTGCTGTTCATGGACGCTGCCGCCCAGGGATACCAGCTCGCCCTGGGTATCTTCCGCAGAGCGCGTCACCACATTCACCACGCCATTAACGGCATTCGCGCCCCACAAACTGCCGCCGGGACCGCTTATGACTTCAATGCGATCCAGATCCTCCAGTACAACATCCTGTGCATCCCAGTACACGCCGGAAAACAGCGGAGAATACACGCTGCGTCCATCAATCAATACCAACAATTTATTGGCAAAAGGATTGTTGAACCCCCGCGCCGTTATCGCGTAATTCCGCGCGTCCACCCGCGCTACTTGCAGGTTGGGCGCCAGGCGCAACGCCTCTGGCAATGTGGTGGAACCGGTGCGGCGAATATCCTGCTCGGTGATAACAAAAACCGACGCCGGTTCATTCGCCCAAGGTTTAGGTTTTTTTGAAACAGACGTAACGCGCAAGCTTGCCAGTTGCTCAAGGGACAAATCAGCGAGCGCGTCAGATGCCCGCGACGATTGCGCCATCACACCGCAGATCAACGTCGCAACAAAAAATGCGTTATGAAAAATGCGACAGCAACCAAACACCGATTGTTGAAGTTGAGGATTAATTTTCATAGAAATAAGGTGCAGCCATGTTCCGTTAGGGATGTAGTTGGCGCTTTAATTTACAAGAAAGTCAGTCGTAAGCAGTGAAAAGGTTTTTTTCATTATCTATAGCCGTGTGATGATCATAGAACATTCCGCCCATAGGTCAACGTTATGATAATAAAAGAAAATTTGGTTAACGAGCCCGCTATAGCGATTTTTCTGCCAACGGATTTTTTGTGGGGTGGTGTTGCGGGTTCGTTAATGTCGGTTATTGATGCTTTGTCGGGTAAAGATTAAATCCGGCATTAACCGCGCGTTCATAATGTAGATCACCTGAAATAATTCACCATTGATGATTGCTGTATTCATACAAAGAAACAGCTTGATTTAACGATGAAATATAAATGATGCCACCGTGAAAAATGGCAGATGAAAGTTCATTACGATGCAAGATGTAGAGGGCTGGTGAAATCAGATGCTCTCGCTAAGTCTTGGGGTACGCTTCAATATTACGTCGCTTTTTTCATTGAATGTACTAGACTTCTTTTGAAATAAAATCATTAACTGAAAGAGGTTTAAGGAATGGACTTTGCAGAACGTTTAGAAGCACTATCAAAAAAAGTTGCTTTGGTTTCGAGTAATCTACTGACTGAAGAGGCAACCAAAAACGCTTTGGTTATGCCATTTTTGCATAATGTGCTCGGGTATGACGTCTTTGATCCAACAGAGGTGATTCCCGAGTTCACCGCAGATGTCGGGATAAAGAAAGGTGAAAAAGTTGATTACGCACTGGTTAAGGACGGTCAAATTCAAGTGCTCATTGAGTGCAAAGGCTTTGGCGAGTCCCTAACCGTGAAGCACTCAGGACAATTGTTCCGATATTTTTCTGTTACCAGTGCCAGGCTTGCCATTCTGACCAACGGTTGCGAGTATCATTTTTTCACAGATCTTGATGCGCCCAATAAGATGGATGACAAACCGTTCCTGATAATGGACTTGCTCAATCTGGATGAACATATTATTCCCGAAGTTAAGAAATTAACTAAATCCACATTTGATGTCGACTCCGTGGTTGGTGCCGCAGGTGAGCTCAAATACTTAAATCAAATAAAGAAAATTCTTGCGGAACAGTTTTCTGCCCCTGAGGAGGAGTTTGTGAGGTTTTTTGCTTCCAGGGTCTACGATGGGGCATTAACCACGAAGGTTAAGGCGCAGTTCCTTGAGATAACTACCAAGGCGCTTAAACTTTTTTTGAATGACAGTATTAATGACCGATTGAAGTCTGCCATTGGGGCTACTACAAGGACATTCTCTGAGTCCAAGGAGAAATCATCATCTGATGATACGTCTGAAGAATCTAAGGTAATAACGACGTTTGAGGAAATAGAAGGTTTTAATATCGTAAAAGCTATTCTACGGAAAAGCGTCGACGTTAAAAGAATCGTCGCCAGAGATACTCAAAGTTACTTCGGTATCCTTTTGGATGATAACAATCGTAAACCTTTGTGTCGCTTGCACTTCAATACCAAACAAAAATATATTGGGATATTCGACTCAGAGAAAAATGAAACCCGACATCCTATCGCGTCGTTGGATGATATTTTTTCTTTTACAGATGCTTTGGTTGAGACGAGCGGATTTTATAATTAAAAAAGCTGTTACCGGTTTGCTGGCTATGTTCTGAGGATACTGGTCAAAGTCACCGGTAGGGTGGATAAATTGAGTGTACCTCTCGGCTACTGGATACACCAGGAACATCCACTTTTACGGACTTGCGATACATCGCTGGAGGGGTGGGGGTAAGTTCCAGTTAGTACCCCCCGCGTAATGCACAGACGGGTTTAAATCGTTGGGGAGGGCCGGCTTTGCCTTGATGGGTGACAGCATCCTGAGCCCCTATCCTAAGGTCATCGCTGCCCTTGGCATCGTGGCTGCCTCAAAATCAGCGTGCACTTGCCGCGCCGGCGGCATTTAACATTACTGGGAGGGTCAAATCGAGGGTTGACAATCCTCCAAACGCCCCCCAAAATACGCGCCCTCGCTATGGCTAGATAGCTCAGCTGGTTAGAGCACGGCACTCATAATGCCGGGGTCGGCGGTTCAAGTCCGCCTCTAGCTACCATATACGACAAGGGTCAGCAGGTTAACGCCTACTGACCTTTTTTATTGGCTTACCAAAAACTTACCAGACTTTCTTTTTCACTCAAGCCGCAGCATCTAAAACTCCAAGCCTTTCTCAAAACGCACGCTATCGCCACACCAAAAAGTGACGCTCCACGCTTGTTCGTAACTCGCCGTTACAGGCGTCTCCGACGGCTTAGGGGGATGATCCCCCTAAGAACCCACAATCTTATCCTGCAACATTCCCAGCAGTAGAAAGTCGATTCCGGCGTGAAGGACGAAGGGCTTGGGTGCACACCCGTGTTAGATGATTGCCACCCGTTGCCGTGTGGACAAAACGCGAGAGTAACGCCTTAACCTGAAACACCGTGTTGCGTTGTTGCCCACACTGCCCGCGCTCACGCGCCCTTGTTGCCTATCCGGCAACCACAGGTAGCAATATAAAAAATGAAAAGCGATTCTTTTTCTTCATCGATAGTCGCGCGGCTTATCACTGAAATGGTTTTTCAATCGCGTCATTGCCGTGCTAACCGGAAGCATTGCGCGGTGCGATTAAAAAACCATTCCAGTGAACGCCGTGATACAACATCATGGAAGCAAAAAGCGGTCAACAGGGTGTCATATCAGCGAGAGATCCCGGACCTTGGCCATGTAGTCAGGTGCAAGGTGCGCATACCGCATGGTGATCTTCAAATCTGAGTGCCCGAGGATACGTTGCAACGTGAGGATATCCCCACCGTTGATCAAGAAGTGGCTTGCGAACGTGTGCCGCAACACGTGTGTCAATTGGCCATCAGGCAACTCAATGCCCGAACGCTCCACCGCCTTGCGAAATGCCCCCTTGCACGGCGAGAACAACCGCTTTCCTGTGGGAAACGCCACTGACCGCAGATAATCCACCAAGTCAGGCTTCACAGGCACAACACGCACACGACCGTTCTTAGTTGCAGCAAACACCACCCGATCATCGAGAAGCCCTGTAGGCGGCAAATCATTCGCCTCAGACCAACGGGCACCCGTAGCAAGACACAACCGAACCACAGCACCGCAATGATTATTAGAGGACTGATCACATGCGTGAAGCAATGTCGGAATTTGTTCCAGGGTGAGAAAAGACAATTCCCGCTCACGTTCAGCAAACGTGCGTATTTTTGCCAAAGGATTTTTACCTGCATACTGATCCAGCCGGATAAGCTCAGAAAACACCGCACGAAGATAACGCGTTTCATGGTTAACCGTAGAGGTAGAAACCTCAGTCAAACGGCGCTCACGATAGGCTGAAAAAGCTGATCCGGTAAATTTATCTACAGTAGGATCACCAAGAGCATTAACAACCGCCAAGGTGCGAGACAACCTATATTTAGCATCCCGCAACGTGCGACCATGCAGCCTATACCAAAGTAGCACCAAATCGGAAAGGCGACGCTTATCGACTTCAAACCGATCCGGGGCAGCTTGGTAGTCCATTTCATATTGAGCCTGTAAAACCTTTAACTCTTTACGAGAAGCCCTAATACGAACAATACGAGGACCAGAAGACCCCGCAGGGTAAAAATCCAATTTATACCGTCCATCAGAAAGCTTTTTTATCACCGGAAGATCCCCTACCACCGAAAAACAAAATAGAAGCGAGAACGCCAGCAATAAATCCAACCGCTATCCATGCCAGTGACGTATAAAAGGTGAAATTCTCAAACCAGACAAGAAAATCCCATAGGTCAAGAAAAAGCGCCTCACATGAATCAATCTTTTCCATAAAAAACCCCTTAAGCAGCCACACCGTTTAACAAATGCAAACGCATTTTTTCAGAAACAAAATCAAGTAACACGTCATAAAGCACATCAGAATTACCATAAAAGAGCACACCAAAATAATGTGCCAAATCAGCTTCCAACCCAGAGGAAAGAAGTCTAGAAACCACATATTCAGGATTAAAACGCTTGCGAGAATAGAGCTTAATTTGATTGCCAAGCCAAAAAGCCACATTGCGACGGGAAGAATCAGATGGAGGCTTCTGTTCACGGCGATAGGGCAATGCCGGAGCCGGACAATAGAACTGAATATCTTCAATCAATGCCTGCCAAAACGGGTCAATGTATGAAGAGGAATACTGCAACCGGAAATTATTTAATGAGTACTGCCAAAGAGCGGTTAAATGCGGTGCTAACTCAGAATAGTTTTTAATTGAAAGCAACTTACCATCAGGCAATTTAGTGCCCCAGCAAAACTGATTAATGACCGAGTGATGGAACCTTGCCTCAATCCGATGGACCGTATCCCCCACCTGATACTCACTAGCCGCAGCAGGATTAGAAAAATCCCCATCAAAATCAGACGCTGGCACTTGCGACCAGATAGACTCCCAAAAATCAATCTTGTCACTTTTCAAAGCCTCAGCCACTTTGTCGTAAACACAAAATTGCAGCGATCCCGCAGAACCAAAGGTATAAGACTGCCCAGCCCCGTAAATCACCGCCGTTTCATTCAATTCAAGCTGTGCGTTACTGATGGAATTAAATTTGTATTGACGCTTAGCCTTGGCCACTAAACGCGCCTCAAAGTCCGCAGGAACGACGAAGCCTTTCACATCTACCGCAATATGCACAGACACCCCGGCGTGAACGAGCTGGACGCAGAACAGGGAAGCAATACGATCAATCTCAGCCGTCAACGATTCAGGCGTATGTTCAGCAATAAGCTGGGGTGTGCACTCAATTTTAAGGTGACTAGCAGACAAGTCAGCATCCGCATAAAACGACTTAAGCAGCACCACAAAGCCTGCATCGAGATTCTTAAGAATGAACTGATAGCCAGACGCTTTAGAGGACCGGGTAATCAACCAATCAAACCCACCCCATGAGAACACATTGTCACCACCATCATAAGCTTGCTGAATAGCACAAAGCACATCATGGCGAATAAGGCAGTTATAGAGCTGTTTAATCGTATCTACCCCGGTATGAAGATAACAAAGCCCGGAAAGATCAACAGAAGCCGTTTGATTAAAAAAGCGGTGGCCATCACGGTGCCAGAATTTATTTTCGTAACGCATGCGGAAGATTCCTAAAAAAGCGGTTTAAGGAAAGAATGTGGCGTTTTGTGGTTCTGTGTGTGTTTGCACTCCCCTTATTATTAACGTGTTACAGAGACGTTAGCGTGCCGCCGCGAGCGGGCGGGGCAAGCCCTGTTCGCCCGCATTCGCGGCAGGCCGAGACGATTGATAGTAGTCATCAGGTTTGGTGTGATCGAAATAACCATTTTCGACATAGTTGTAACAGGCTGTTTGTGAAATGGTTATAGGCGTGGCCTGCTGGCTAAAGCATTTACATACACCGGTAACGTTATTGCGAATGCACTGAGGCCGCGGGAAGCTCTTAGGGGCAGTTACGGCATCATAGATAGGTGCAGACCACGGCACATCAGGCAGACGCGGTGTGAGAGCCTGTGTGTACTCCTGAGCAGTCATAGCCTTACTGCTATTGGTTAATGTACCGGCCCCCAAGGAAGGGAGGAGAGAAGCGCTACCAGACTGATGGGAGGGAACAGAACCATCCACTAGGTCAGCGTTGTTACGATCATCCCAGCGATTAAGAAAATGAATAACTAAACCAATAACAACAGCCAAAAATATGAAAGGAATAAAGACCTTTAAAGGCAATTTGCGTTTATGGGTGTGAACCTCAGCGGATTTATAGAGATCATAATACTTCTTATCAAAGGGAACCCGTTTAACCACCGCCTCTTTGCGCTTAAAGTGATCCTCAATATCAGAAACGCATTTTTCCCACGTCATCCACTTAGCCGATTGCATACCAAAAACACGCTCAATGTGAATATGCTTGCCAACGAAACGACGAAACCCCGCATCCAGCAGCATGGGATTCTGGGTAATAAAAATTAAGTCATAGCCCTTGTGACGATGCTCAGACATTTTGACAATCCAATCCGGCATGGGCTTGCGGCTGTCACGGGTCGGCATTAGGTACTGAGCCTCATCAACGACTAAAACAGCACCATGTGGCAAGGTATCCCATTCCATCACCTCATCCGCTGACAGCTCAATCCATGGCAATTTCAATTCCTTAATGCGGTGGTAATAAATCTCACGACCTTTAAACGTGGGATCTTCATTCACCATTTTTAAAACATTGAGCGTTTTGGATGAGCCAGGAACACCGGTAAATAGATAGATCATGACTATGCCTCAAATGTGCCTTTTGACTTGAATATCAACTTGGAACCAGCAGTCATTAGCTTGATAGATAAGGCGATAGACATTGCTGCAAATAAAATAGCGATACCAACATCCAGCTTGAGAATGACCAAAATTGCATAGAGGTCAGAGAGCAAATTATCGAAGCGAGAGAAAATGAAATCAGATAAACGGTCAATAATAAAATCGAATCCTTGATAAGAGACAAAGCCAATGCCAAGCAGTATAAGCACCTTTTCTATGATCCATGGCAGAACAAATAAAATGAATGCCCACAACCTTGACCAAAGAGAGAAGAAGAAACCTTTTAAAAGAACATAAAGTGCCCGCAGTAGTAAGCCCATAGATTACCCCTGTTGCGTTGACCGCCATACCAGCATGACGGAGATATAAGAGAAGATAAGAACAACCAAAGTAGAAAGCCCCTCAGCCAAATCACACAAAGGCTGGTAAGAGACTTCAAAATTACCGAGGGAGAGAGAAATAGAGCGAGGCTGTGGGCACTGTGACGACCGCCCAGTGGAATTGATATTCAAGCCGGACATATCAACAGACGTAAAGTCAACGGCATCAGACACTTCTGCAAGATGAGTTAACGCACCCTCACCATCAACGGAAGCCTGATTAGATTCACCAAATTCAGATTCAAAATTACTATCGTATTCAGCCACATCAGCATCACCATCAACAGGTTCACCATGTTGATCACAACGCAGCTTCCAATTTTGTAACGCGATAGAACAACCTACCGGGTCACCAGAACACGCAGGTTCAGCAGAACAATCACCACCACCCTCAGCAGTTTTATCGGTATTACAACGATCAAAGTGCGCATTCAGTAAAATGGCACAACCTACGGGATCACCATCACAAACCGGCGCCGCTCCACAGGTACCCGCCGCCGCTGCATCAGCCCCCTCACTGGACGCTTGCCCTTCACTGCTAGGCATAGGATTAGACTGGCAATACCACTGATCACCGATCTGGAATTTGTTAGGACAGGTAGAATCAGCAGGAACAGGATTACCCGGCGAAGAACTGCCACTACCGCCATCATCACCACCATTGCCACTCGATGAATTACCACCACCCGACGAAGACGCAGACCCACCACCAGAAGAAGAACCCGCCGAGGAATTACCAGAAGACGAAGAAGAAGGATCAGGCAAACAATCACCCGTTTCAGGATCAACACCCCAAACACAAATAGGCTCAGATGAAGATGCAGCAGAACTACTACCCTCACAATCCCCACCCGGACAATCTAGACAAACACCAGAAGGATCAAAATCACCAGAAGGACAGTAATCACATTGACCCGTGACAGGATTTATTGAATTTGGGGCCTCACACTCAGGAGGCAAAACACACATATCACCAACTAAATTATAACCCGACGGACAACTGCATTGTGCTACAGCATAGCAACGCACGTAAAAACGACTATCATCACCGGTCGCACAAAGCTTTTCAAAAACTCCAATGCGACCGTCCTCGACACACAGAGAGTACGGATCAACACTCGGAATAAAACAATTATGACGCTGCGTTGCACCAGAACCAGAACACTGTGGACGAACTTCAGACTGAGCAAAAGCAGGCATAGCAAAAACAAAAAACAAAATAAAAATGATATAGCAAAAATTCAAGATGGGATTCCTAAACACAATCACACCCCCTCACCCATCACCACCAACGCCGCGAGCAAGACCAGTAACAAGTAGGCATAGGGATCAAAAAACATTGTGGTAGCCCTCAAAGAAAAAAGGAGGCCGAAGCCCCCTTTCTGGGTTGTTGCGATTAACCGAAGAAGGTTGCTTTAACCCACTTGATACCGACGGCAGTCACCGCCAGACCGATCAACGCACCGCCGATGGTGAGAATGTCAGCGTTGACGTTATCCATGCTGAAATCAGTCGGCAGGACTGATTGAGCCTGTGCAGCACCGGCCAAAACCACACCGGACACAGCAGCGGAAGCCGCCGCCAATTTTTTGTTGATAAACGCAAATTTGTTTTTCATGGTTGGTTACCTTTTGGAGAAGAAAGTAAAAGTTTTAAAATCACACGCACACCGATAGCAGTGAGCATGATTGCTATGGTGCCCCCGGCCAGTTCGTAGTAATCAGCCTGAGTAAGCTGGCTAGAGCGGACGAGCGCACCAAGCAATTCGTTCTCCGAAACGGATTGCCATGCGGAGCAAGATATCTGGTTGTCGATGACGACAATTTCAGACTCGCACCGGAGATAATGCATACCCTACACCTAGCCTTAGGCGCTGGGTTTAGAGCTGGAAACAGTTGAAGCCGAACCCGCCGAAGGCTTGGTATCGATCTTCACGCAGTGCTGGCCCATACGACCGCCCGCCGCTTTTTTCAGGCGCACGTGCATATCAATGGGCGCGGGATACTTGGCCAATTTCAGGTTGTGATACACATCAGGGTCACAAGGCAGTTTCATCATGACGATGCCTTTCGCACCCTCTTCTTTTTCGTCAACCACCTCTTGCCCAACATAGAGCGACGCGTATTGCTTGCCGTCAACATCAGCGAGAGAAGCACCATATAAATTCACAGACATTACTTGGTTCATAACAGTTACCTTTCGTTAAATGAGCTGGACTTTATTAAATCCCGCGCCCCAGCTTGTCAGCGCAGAATGTGTTGAAAAAAAAGGTGGCACATGCACACGGACGATCCGCATATCGCCTTTAGTGTGTGCAGTGCCAGAAGCGGAAGTCATTGCGGAGCAGAAAGCTGACTGACTGTTGAATTTATTCTCAAAGTAAAAAATTGCTAAACACCAGATCAACGCCGAGTGAACAAGAAGAATTAAAAAATGAACAATGTGTTTTTCTTTGATCACGATAAAAGCCCCTACCAAGAAAAACTCAAATTAGGCGATTCAGAAACCAAACACCCCAAGATCAACAGCAACACCAAATGCGGAAGCAGATACAGGAAGCAGCGAGACAGACGAGTAATAAAAACCCTAGTCATGCGAAAAATCCCCACTGGAAAAAATCGTTTTGCCAGACTCCAACATTTTCACGAAGCGAATCACGTCGATAAAACGCTGGCGGCCAATCTTTACGTGCGGGATTGTGTCTTGCTCAACCCAGCCGCGAACGGTGTCTTTGGTTACGCCTAGGAACTGGGAGAATTGCTCCTGTGAACTCACCGGAGGCAGTACGGACAGCTTTACCGGCGTGTTGTGATCGAACGACATTACGCAGCCGCCTTAGCAGCATTCACTTGCTGCAAAAAGTCTTTAAGTTTTGGGAGTTCAGAAATAGGGAAGCCGAAGAAGGCTTGATCGAAATACAGGGTGAAGCCTTTACCACCGGCATCAATAACGTAGTGGATACTGTTGGAGCTGATGGTCAGTGAACCGACGACCAGAAAGGCCATGAAGAAATCGATACGAGGACTTGAGAGGCGGAATTCCAGCCCATTATCAGCGGTGAGGTAAACAACTGGAGTCGGCATAGCAAGCACCCTTTTCGGTTAAGGTTCAGGGCTTGGTTTTTAAACCTCACTGAGCCACAATGAACCACAATATGATGTTTTGGCTATCTAATATTTAGACCAAATATTAGATTCAATTGCTGGCTCTGTCTAGATATTAGATAGATTATTTAGATATTGATAATGGGCTATATAGAACGAATAAAAGAAATTGAAAACACGGAGGGCCTGAGCCGTGAACAGCTCGCAATGAAATGCGGGATGAAGTACACCCGGCTTAGAAATGTAGTCGGAGGGCAAGCAGAAATCAGAGCTAGCGATTTAGCTACGATTGCCAGCGCTTTCCCCGAATACGAGGTGTGGCTGTTCACCGGAAAAGAGTTCCCAGGAGAAGGGCAAATAAGCCCAATGACAAAAGCCGCTCAAAAAGAATTAGGAACACAAAGGAAGGCTTGAAGATAGCAAGCAAGGTTGCCCGCAGGTGGAGGAAGGATTAATGACAAAGCAGTATCAATATAAAATTGTCGGAAGCCCGAATGGGTTTCCAGAATTAGAACAAAAAATTTCAGCTATGCTCAATCAAGGCTGGAAACCAATCGGCGGAATAGCTTTCAATCAAGGCCATCCCTACCAAGCTATGGCCAAACTGGTTGATTCAGCAGCAGCCACCAAGACGACAACCGAAGCAAACACCGAAACCAAACCCCGCCCCAAAACCTTCAACGAAGCTATGAAGGACATTGACGAATTAACCTAGGGAGAAGGAGCAATGAAATATTTAATTCCA
>CAMLOU010000008.1 GCA_946481735.1 uncultured Cellvibrio sp. | reverse complement strand
CAGCTTCCGGCAAGTATGTTGAGTTCCAGCTTGATCATGCGTGACTCCACTGGGCCGGCGCCAAAAAAGAAAACAGTGATCGGGTCTAATTAGCAGGCAATAAAAATGCGCCCGAAGGCGCATTTGTTTATCGTATGGGAGGCTTCCATTCATTTGCCAAACGGTTTATTCACCACGCATCGTTAAGGCAGTATTGATAAGCCAGGCAGCCGATCCCACCAAGGCGGCAGTATCGTTGATAATCATATTGACAGAAATATCGCTAACATAACCGCTCATCGGCCCTTTATGTTTAAAGCGGCTGACAAAATCGGTCTGGGGAATAAAACTGGCGATCTTTGGAATAATTCCGCCGCCCAGGTACACACCACCTTTCGCGCCCAGAGATAAGGCTTTATCTCCAGCAACACTGCCCAGAATATTGCAAAACGTGACCAGAGCCTCCCGGCATGTCGGGTCTTCATTGGCCAATCCCTTGGTGCTGACCTCAGCCGGTGTAAAATTCTGTGCTGGCGTGCCGTTGATATGAGAGAGCGCGCGATAAATTGAAACCAGGCCACGACCCGACAGAATATCTTCAATAGATACATGGTCATCGGTCTGCGCAAGGAATGCACGAATGGCCATTTCTTTATCGGTGGTGGGAGCAAAACTGCAATGGCCGCCCTCGGTCGGGAGAATCTTCCAGCCACGTTGTGTCTGGGTATGGTCTGGCACCAGGGCAGCCATGCCGAAACCGGTTCCGGGGCCAAGCACGACAATAGCTGAATCCTGGCTGGATTTCGCGGTATAGAGCGGTTTGATATCCTGCGCCGGCAAGAAAGGTGTAGCGTAGGCAAGGGCTGCGAAGTCGTTGATCACATCGAGCGCTTTCATGCCCAGCTCTTTGCGCAGGTCTTCGATGGAAAACTTCCAGTTCAGATTGGTCATCTGGGCCCAGCCTTTTTCAATGGGGCCCGCAATAGCCAGGCAAGCGTAGGGCGGCAGTGATGCCCCAACATGGCTGCAGTAGGCTTTGATCATTGTGGCAATGTCAGGATAGTCGGCACATTTCAGGGTCTTTTGTTGCTGGGCCCCGTAATTCTGTTGTCCTGCATTTGTACTTAATTCAACCAGGCCGAACCGCGCATTGGTGCCGCCGATGTCTGCTACCAGTAACTGACTCATGCTTCTCCTCAATTTTATATATCAATACTGTCGTTATATCGCATTGCAACCCGAAGCGAGGCGCATGACGTAGCTATGTGAGCTATGCTGATTCTGTGCCAAAAGCGATGCCGAAAGACATTCGCAAGAGTAACGACACCGGAACCAGCATTCAAGGCCGGCGCAGTGTAGTTATCATTGACAGCGCTGTCAATAAGTAGTAGCTTCCCGGGCGGCCGGGTGTCAATAGTGGTAAAAACGACGATAAGTCAGCTTACTTGCCTGTTCTCCACGCTAAAATCGTCGAACATCAATTATTCATAAATGAAAAGATGTCATAAAAGGTTAAAGTTGGTGCGCTTCGTTATGTGCAACTGCTACCTTTTATACAGGGATCGTTGATGAGCTTGCCCTGCGCGCGATTTCTTTTAACGAGGTTCGCCACATCCCTCGTTTTTACTAAGTAGATAAATCTCTAACCCCGGCTATAGATGTACGCTTTTAACAGGTTGATAACTATGAAAAATAAAACGAATCATCGCTTTCTGTGTGCAGGAGCGATTTCGGCAGTATTGCTCGGCTTCCTTTCTGGTTGCGACAACACCAACACAACAAATGAAACACCTCCTGCTTCCTCGGCAACCGCCGCATCGGCTGCTCCAGAGAAAGTTGAATGGCCCGCTATTACCAGTGCGGTAAAAAAAGACCCGGCGCTGGAAAAAAAGATTGATGAACTCATGGCGCGTATGACGCTGGAAGAGAAGATTGGCCAATTGGTACAACCGGAGATCAAACAGGTCACGCCGGAAGATATTAAAAAATATCACGTTGGTTCTGTCCTTAATGGCGGTGGGACCACGCCGGGAAACAACAAATACGCAAAGCTTGATGACTGGGTGGCTTTGGCAGACAGCTTTTATTACGCATCAGTTGATAAAAGTGACGGTCGTGTGGGTATCCCGATCATGTGGGGCACCGATGCCGTGCATGGTTTGGGTAATGTCATTGGTGCCACCTTGTTTCCCCATAACATTGGTTTGGGGGCGACCCATAATCCAGAGTTGATCAAGCAGGTTGGTGAAGTTACCGCCCGCGAAATTGCGGCCACCGGTCTGGATTGGAATTTCTCCCCCACTGTTGCCGTGGCGCGTGATGACCGTTGGGGGCGCGCATACGAAGCCTACTCAGAAGATCCGGAGATTGTTCGCGCCTATGCCGGCAAGATGGTTGAAGGCTTGCAAGGTATTGGTGGATCTGATGCGTTTTTAACCGAGCGTCACGTCATTGCCACGGCCAAGCATTTCATCGGCGATGGCGGCACATTAAATGGCGTGGATCGTGGAGCAACCCAAGGCGATGAGAAGCATCTGCGCGATATTCACGGCGCCGGTTATTTCAGTGCATTGGAGGCAGGTGTACAGGTGGTGATGGCCTCTTTCACCAGCTGGCAAGATACCCGCATGCACGGCCATAAATATTTGTTGACCGATGTTTTAAAAGGGCAAATGGGCTTTGATGGCCTGGTGGTGGGCGACTGGAGCGGCCACGGCTTTATTCCCGGTTGTACGGCATTGAATTGCCCCGATTCGATTAACGCCGGTCTTGATATTTATATGGTTCCTGAACCGGAGTGGAAAGAGTTGTACAACAACTTATTGGAGCAAGCCAAAACAGGCGTGATCCCGATGGCGCGGGTTGATGACGCCGTCCGCCGAATTCTCCGGGTAAAAATGCGCGCTGGTTTATTTGACCGCGGTGCTCCGTCTACCCGCGAACTGGCGGGTAAGGAAAATGTTCTCGGTGCTCCGGAGCACCGCGCAGTAGCACGGCAAGCCGTGCGTGAATCGCTGGTGATGCTGAAAAATAAAAATGGTCTCTTACCCTTGGCGCGTAACCAAAAAGTTCTGGTAGCCGGTGATGGCGCGGACAATATTGGTAAGCAGGCCGGTGGTTGGTCTATTTCGTGGCAGGGTACGGGTAATGTGAATTCCGACTTTCCCGGCGCGACCTCGATTTTTGCTGGCATCAGCGAGGTGGTAACCTCAGCGGGCGGCACAGCCACATTAAGTGTTGACGGTTCTTTCAGTGAAAAACCTGATGTGGCTATTGTGGTGTTTGGTGAAGATCCCTACGCAGAAATGCAAGGGGATGTGGGTAACCTCGCCTATAAACCGCGAGATGCCAGCGATCTGGAACTGTTGAAAAAACTGCGGAGCCAAGGTATTCCAGTTGTGTCTCTGTTCATCTCCGGGCGCCCGCTGTGGGTCAACAAAGAGCTGAATGCATCCGATGCATTTGTGGCTATCTGGCAACCGGGTACTGAAGGTGCCGGTATTGCCGATGTTATCTTCAAAAATGCCGAAGGCGATATTAATCACGATATGAAAGGGCGCCTGACATTCTCCTGGCCCAAGCGTCCGGATCAGGGGCCGCTAAATCGTGGCGATGAAAATTATGATCCATTGTTTCCCTACGGTTTCGGTTTGAGTTACGCAGACAAAGACACGCTGGGTGACAATTTACCGGAAGAGGGCGTGCAACTTGCTGAAGCACTGGACGTTCTGGAAATCTTTAACCGTCGCCCGCTTGATCCCTGGTCGCTTGAAATTATTGGCAACCAGAACGATCGCATCACTATGACCAGTAACACAATAAAGGCATCTTCATTGATGATCGAAGCGGTTGACCGCAATGAACAACAGGATGCGCGTCGCGTGGTGTGGAATGGCAGCGGTAGCGGCCAGGTCGCTCTATCCGCAGAAAATCGCCAGGATTTTATCAATTACCTGAAATCCAATTCTGCGCTGGTGTTTGATATCAAGGTCGATGCGGCGCCTACCGATGCGACGTATCTGCGTTTGGGTTGCGGCTCTTACTGCGCTTCCGATATTGATTTCACTGCACGCCTCAAAGCATTTGAAGGCGAGGGGTGGCAAACCGTGACTGTCGGTCTGGCCTGTTTCCCTCAATCCGGTGCCAACTTTGGTGTTGCTCAACCACCCAGTGAATTTTTCACACAGGTATTACAGCCTTTTTCACTGGTTACCTCAGGCTCGCTGGATATCACCTTCGCGAACATCCGCGTTGTGAAAGGTGCTGCGGAAGGCGAGGCGGGTAAATGTAATTAGTATTTCAAGCCTCGTGCTAGCGAGGCAAAAAAGCCATGCAGAATTTCTGTGTGGCTTTTTTTATGCGAGATGTTTTTACATGAGATCAGGCAAATCCGTGTGTTTTAACACTAACGTCGCATTGGCAGTATCAGGAGCTTGTTGTAAGGAGACGGCTAACAACGATTACATGAATGATTGCATTGGAGAGTTTATCAACATGCGAAGTCAACAAACTTCCACCACCTGGCCCCGTTTAATCTCCGCTGTTAAACAAGATCCACTTATTGAGCAGCGAGTTGAGGATATCCTGGCGCAGATGAGCCTTGAAGAAAAAGTGGGGCAAATGATTCAGCCGGAGATTCGCTACGTCACCCCTCAAGACATCAAGGACTTTCATATCGGCTCGGTATTAAACGGCGGTGGCTCGGTTCCCAATGGTAATCGTTTCGCAAAGGCGGCAGATTGGGTCGCCATGGCCGATGGTTTTTATCATGCCTCTATGGATGACAGTGATGGTAAGGTGGCAGTGCCGATAATATGGGGTACAGATGCGGTGCATGGTGTCGGTAACCTCGTCGGCGCCACCTTGTTTCCCCACAACATCGCGTTGGGTGCTGCCAATAATCCCGAGCTGATAAAGAAAATTGGTGAAATCACTGCCCGTGAAATTGCGGTTACCGGTCTGGATTGGGACTTTTCTCCGACTGTTGCTGTTGTGCGAGATGATCGCTGGGGACGCACCTACGAATCCTACTCAGAAGACCCTGCTGTTGTGCGCACCTACGCCGGCAAGATGGTGGAAGGCTTGCAGGGCGATGCATCCACTACCGCATTTCTCGATGAATACCATGTGATTGCGACAGCAAAACATTTCCTGGGTGATGGCGGTACGGTTAATGGTATTGATCGCGGAGACAACAAAGATGATGAAGCGGTACTGCGCGATATTCACGCCGCCGGCTATATGAGTGCGATAGAGGCGGGTGTGCAAACTGTAATGGCCTCATTCAATAGTTGGCACGGCGAGCGGATGCATGGGCATCGCTATCTGCTGACGGAAGTGTTAAAAAACCAAATGGATTTTGATGGCTTTGTTGTGGGCGATTGGAACGGCCATGGTTTTATCAAAGGTGCTTCTGTGCTTGATTGTCCGCAGGCAATTAATGCGGGTCTGGATATGTTTATGGTGCCCGACCCGGAATGGAAAACCTTATTCAATAATACGCTGGATCAGATCAAAACCGGCGTGATTCCCCTCAGTCGTGCTGATGATGCTGTGCGCCGTATTCTGCGTGTCAAATTACGGGCTGGCTTGTTTGAACGAGGCGCTCCCTCAACGCGGCCGCTGGCAGGCAAAGACGAACTGCTCGGCGCGCCAGAGCATCGCGCTGTCGCTCGTCAGGCGGTACGCGAATCGCTCGTGTTGTTAAAAAACAAAAACAACCTGCTGCCGCTCTCGCCGTCACTGAAGATTCTGGTGGCGGGTGACGGTGCTGACAATATCTCCAAGCAAACGGGCGGGTGGTCGGTTACCTGGCAAGGTACGGGCAACACCATGGCTGACTTCCCGGGCGCCACAACATTGCTCATGGGGATGAACGAGGCGGTGGAGCGCGGCGGCGGCAAGATCCTGCACAGCCCGGACGGTTCCTATACCGAAAAACCGGATGTGGCGATTGTTGTCTTCGGGGAGGATCCCTACGCTGAAATGCAGGGTGATGTGCAGAACCTGTTGTACAAGCCGGCGAATAATCATGATCGCGAGTTGCTGAAAAAATTGAAGGCAGCGGGTATTCCCGTCGTTTCGCTGTTTATTACCGGGCGGCCACTGTGGGTAAACCAGGAGTTAAATCATTCCGATGCATTTATGGTGATCTGGCAGCCGGGTACCGAGGGTGGCGGTGTGGCCGACGTGATCTTTACAACGTCGGAGGGAAAAGTTCAGCACGATGTAAAAGGTCGTCTGACATTTTCCTGGCCCAAGCGCCCCGATCAGGGTCCATTAAACCTGGGTGATGAACATTACGATCCGCTGTTCCCGTATGGCTACGGTTTGCGTTATGGTGAACCGGACAACCTGGGCGACGACTTGCCGGAAGACGGCATGGCAGTCCAGGAAACAACACATATTCTGGAGATATTCAATCGACGCCCGATGACGCCCTGGCATATTGAATTAGAGGGCGGAAAAAATGATCGCGCGGTAATGAATGGCAATATTGCGCAAGTCTCTACCTTGACGGCAACCGTTGTTGATCGTGATGTACAAGAGGATGCTCGTCGCGTTGTATGGAATGGTTCCGGTACAGGATTGGTTGCACTCTCCACGGAAAATCGCCAGGTGCTGATTGATTACCTCAACGAGCAGGGTGTTCTGGAGTTTGATATCAAGGTTGATAAAGCACCGACGGCTGATGTCATCCTGCGAATCGGTTGTGGCCCTTCATGCAATTCGGATTTGCCTATTACTGACAAGATTAATGCCATTGCCCATACCGGCTGGCGTCGGTTGACGGTCGACCTTGCTTGCTTCCCCGATGTAGGTTCAAATTTCGGTTTGGTGTTGCCACCCGAGGAGTTTTTCCATCTCGTGCTTGAGCCTTTTACTCTGGTGACTGATGGCGAAATGGATATCAGTTTTGCCAACATTCGTTTGGTTAAACATGCCGCTACAGGTAGATCGATTCGTTTTGAATAGCCTCCTCATCCCTAAAAGTCGTTGTACGGCTTTTAGGGATATCCTGACACAGCGTGCACCACGCTAATGCATCTGTACTCCGCAAATAATCTGATTCAGAAAATAGTAGAAAATCCTGCTGACTCAATAGAGTGCTACGTCTCTGGTTGTGGTGCATGAATATGTGCGTTGTTGGTGCTTTTGGTGAGCTACTGCTGGTAATTAATGCAGCATAAATTGTTGGCGGCTCCCAATGCTTGGGCATGGATGATTTTGACTAAAGTATAAATTCGTTAAACACCAAGCTAATATCTCTTTGATTTCTCTCATTTAAAAATGAAAAAGTAAAACCCAATATTCTTTTGGCATAAGCCTTGCTGAATTGTGTTCAGTCATCTTGGCGTGCAGCGGTGAGTTTTTATAATGATTTTTAATTTCATCGTTGTTTTAAAGTGGTGCGGTGTTCAGATTTATCTGCAACATCATGCAGCATTTCGCGGGAGAGTTGACCACACACAATCAAACTGGAGAAGGCTCTATGAAAAAATACATGGCTTACTGCATTGGTACATTTGTTGGCTCGTTAACTTTGACTCCTTATGCGCTTGCTAATGCCAGCCTGACGGAAGCCTTTCAAAAAGGAACCACAAAAATAAACTTTCGCTTGCGTTATGAAGATGTGAGCTGGGATGGTTTGGATGATTCTGATGCGTTTACTCTGCGCTCACGCCTTTCGTATCAATCCGGCGCTTACCAGGGGTTTGCTTTTGCGGCAGAGTTTGATGATGTGCGTGAGTTGGATGATGTTGACTATCGCACGGCAGCCAATGACCCCTTGAATCCCGGCACAGCGATTATTGCCGACCCCGAGGGAACAGAGGTTAATCAGGCCTTCGTGTCTTACGATAATTTCAGCACGCAATTCAAATACGGTCGGCAACGTATTACATTAGATAACCAACGGTTTGTCGGCGCGGTGGGCTGGCGGCAGAACGAGCAAACCTATGATGCGTTTTCGATAATGAATAAAGGTTTGCCTGGTACCCAATTGTTTTACGCTTACGTCACCAATGTTAACCGCATCTTTGGTGAAGACAACCTGATCGGCGATCAGGATCAGGAAACCCATTTGTTGAACGCCAACTACGCCGGTTTCGGCGCAGGCAAATTATCGCTCTATGCATATCTTATCGATAATCTGAGTGCGCCGGCCCTGGCCAGTGATACCTACGGTGCACGTTGGATGGGGCGGATCAATAATACTTTTGGCTACAACCTTGAGTATGCTACGCAATCAGAAGGTGGTGATAATCCGGTGACCTACTCGGCTGATTACATGCTGGCTGAAGGTGTGGTGACGCTAGGCAAGGTCACCGCTACACTGGGATATGAATTGCTTGGCTCTGATGATGGTGTCGTGGGCTTCGCCACGCCCTTTGCCACGCTGCATGCGTTCCAGGGCTGGACGGATCGCTTCCTTGATACACCCGCTAATGGTATTGAAGATGTTTATGCCACATTGGCGACCAACCTAGCTGGTGTGCAGTTGGTTGTTGCCTATCATGAACTGGCGTCTGACGTGAACAGTGTTGATTACGGTAGTGAGTGGGATTTCAGCGCAAGTAAAAAGTGGGGCCCTGTCATGTATACCGCAAAGTTTGCTGATTACGCGGCAGATGATTTCGGTTCTGATACGACCAAGTTTTGGTTAATGGCCGATATTAATTTTTAAGTAAACATTTGAGTCACTGTTTCTACCGAAAAATAAAAAGGGCTGCAGTCGCAGCCCTTTTTATTAACAAACGTCTTGTTGACAAATACCCAGTTTAGTTTGCTTGGCCCATTTTATTTGCTTGGATAGTCCCGTTGTACGCTGCCGGTATACAGCTGGCGCGGGCGGCCGATTTTATACGCAGAACTGACCATCTCATCCCAGTGGGCATACCAGCCTACGGCGCGGCCAGTGGCAAAAATAACAGTGAACATTTCTGTGGGAATGCCAATAGCTTTCATGATAATGCCGGAATAGAAATCCACATTCGGATACAGTTTTTTCTGAATGAAGTATTCATCTTCCAGTGCAATCTTTTCCAGTCGTTTGGCTATTGCGAGCAATGGATCATTCTCCAGGCCCAGTTCAGCCAGAACTTCATCGCAGGTTTGTTTCATCACTTTGGCGCGCGGGTCAAAGTTCTTGTAAACGCGATGACCGAAGCCCATCAAACGGAACGGATCATTCTTGTCTTTTGCTTTGGCAACGAATTTGTCGATGTTGTCCACGCTGCCAATTTCTTCCAGCATTTTTAACACGGCTTCGTTAGCACCACCGTGAGCCGGCCCCCACAAAGTGGCAATGCCCGCTGCGATAGCCGCAAAAGGGTTGGTGCCGGAAGAGCCGGAGAGGCGCACCGTCGACGTGGATGCATTTTGCTCGTGGTCCGCATGAAGGATAAAGATGCGATCCATGGCCTTGGCGAGTACCTGGCTTACTTTGGGCGCCTGGCCTGCCTTGCCGAAGGTCATATTCAAATAGTTTTCTGCATAACCCAGCGTGCTGTCCGGCGCGATAAATTCTTCGCCCTGGCTGTGTTTGTAAACCATCGCAGCCAGAGTCGGCATTTGGCCGATCAAACGGTGCGCGGTGATTTTGCGATCTTCTTCTTTAGTGATATCAAGCCCCTCATTATAAACAGCGGCTAGTGCTGCTACTGCGCTGCACAGAATCGCCATGGGGTGTGCATCGCGTTTAAAGGTTTTGATGAGAGCAGCTACAGAGGGGTCGACAGCGGAGTGGTTTTTGACGGCGTTGGTGAATTCTTGCTTTTGCGTATCGTTTGGAAGTTCGCCATTTAATAGCAGATAACAGGTTTCGAGGTAATCAGAGTGATCAGCTAATTGATCAATAGGGTAACCACGATGGAGCAGAATACCTTTGTCGCCGTCAATGAAGGTAATCTTGGATTCACATGAAGCGGTGGACATAAATCCCGGATCGAAGGTAAAAAAGCCGTTCTTGGTAATGCTGGTAACGTCGATAACGTCAGGACCGGTAGAGCTGTTATAGATGGGCAACTCAATTGCCGCATCCAAGCCGTCAACCGTTAAGTGTGCTTTCTTGTCAGTCATTACTGACTCCTGTAGTTACTAATAAAGGCTTACGTACATGGCAGGAGGCCAAGACAGGTTGATAAACGGGGCACAACTATAAGGATAGATTTAGCTTTGTCAAATTGTGGGGAGTCCGTTTGCGGTCGGCATTATAGATGACTTAACCCGCAGGATGATAGCTTTTGCCTTTATTTACCGCCTTTACCTGCAATGTCTCATTCGGGACTTTTAGCGTGGCAGCGCTGTCAATTTTTATAGCCTGTATTAATCACGCTAATAAGTAAAACCTTATTTATATCTGTTCTGCACTTTTATAGCGCGCAATTATTTACCGATGTTCGCTTTTGATGCGTAATTGGTAATAAAGCCACTGAAAAGCGATAAATTTCTGTGGATTTGATTGCCATTTTGGGTCGGCTTTTTGTTTGTGTTTCTGAAGTTCCCTCTCTATAATACGGCGCGACTTGCAGGATGCGGCTGGTGACAACCTTTAACTCTCCTGTTTTTATTGAAATCTGCTATCAGTAACTCGTGGTACAGGGTCGATTTGGACGATAGGTTGAGGTAAAGCGTTGAACCCGACGCTCATTCTTAAAACCTGCCCGCGATGGGCAAAAAGGTGACTATCAACCGTGAACAAAAAAAGACCTGTCAATCTCGATATATCCACTATCAAACTTCCCATCACCGCTTACGTTTCTATCCTTCATCGTATTTCAGGCATTTTCCTTTTTGCTGGCATGGCCGTATTACTTTGGCTGTTGGACGCGAGTCTGGCCTCAGAGGAAAGCTTTGCCGCGATGAAAGAGTCCCTGAATAATCCGGTTTACAAGTTCGTACTCTGGGGTGTGCTTGCTGTTCTTGCCTACCACACTGTTGCCGGTGTGCGTCACCTGACAATGGATGGCGGCGTAGGCGAGACCTTAAAGGGTGGTCGACTGGGCGCCAAGCTTGTGGTGCTGTTGGCCATAGTATTGATCGTATTAGCCGGAGTGTGGATATGGTAACCGCAGTAACCAGTTTTGGTCGTAGTGGTTTGTATGATTGGTTAATCCAGCGCGTTGGCGCCGTGGTATTGACAGCCTATACAATCTTTCTTGTCGTTTATATTGCTCTGAATCCTGACCTGGATTTTGCCCAGTGGAGTGCACTCTTTAATCAGTTGTGGATGCGCATCTTCAGCCTGCTCGCGCTTATTTCATTTATTACACATGCCTGGATCGGTCTTTGGTCGGTTCTGACCGACTATCTCACCAATCGTTTGTTGGGAGCCAAGGCCACTGTATTGCGCGTCGTTGCACAGATGGTATTGGGTGTTGCTGCCGTGACCTACCTGGTCTGGGGCGTTGAAATTTTGTGGGGATTCTAGGCAAATGGCTAATATACGAACAATTTCATTCGACGGTATTGTCATTGGCGGCGGCGGTGCAGGTATGCGTGCAGCGCTGCAATTGGCACAATCCGGTTACAAAACAGCAGTAATTACCAAAGTCTTTCCAACACGTTCACACACGGTATCAGCCCAGGGCGGTATCACCTGCGCTATCGCGAGTGCCGACCCGAACGATGATTGGCGCTGGCACATGTACGACACCGTTAAGGGGTCTGACTACATCGGCGACCAGGATGCTATCGAGTACATGTGTTCCGTTGGTCCGGAAGCAGTCTTTGAATTAGAGCACATGGGCTTGCCTTTCTCCCGCACCGAAAACGGTCGTATTTATCAACGTCCGTTCGGCGGGCAATCAAAAGATTTCGGCAAGGGCGGCCAGGCGGCTCGCACTTGCGCGGCGGCAGACCGTACCGGTCACGCGCTGCTCCACACCCTATATCAGGGTAACCTCAAAAACAAAACTGTCTTCCTGAATGAATGGTTTGCCGTTGATTTAGTGAAAAATCAGGATGGCGCCGTGGTGGGCGTTATCGCGATCAATATCGAAGACGGTGAAACGGTTTACGTCAAAGCCAAGGCGACTGTATTGGCTACTGGCGGTGCCGGTCGTATTTATGCGTCAACGACCAATGCGCACATCAACACCGGTGACGGTATTGGTATGGCGTTGCGTGCCGGATTCCCGGTACAGGACATTGAGATGTGGCAGTTCCACCCGACCGGTATTGCCGGGGCTGGAGTTCTGGTGACTGAAGGTTGTCGTGGTGAAGGTGGCTACCTGATTAACAAAGACGGTGAGCGTTTCATGGAGCGCTACGCACCTAACGCTAAAGACCTCGCCGGTCGTGACGTGGTGGCCCGGTCCATGGTGCAGGAAATCCTGGAAGGGCGTGGTTGTGGCCCGAACGGCGATCACGTGCTGCTGAAGCTCGATCACCTAGGCGAGGAAGTCCTTGAAAGCAAGTTGCCTGGCATCTGTGAGTTGTCGCGCACCTTCGCGCACGTTGATCCAGTTTACGCGCCCATCCCTGTGGTGCCGACATGCCACTACATGATGGGCGGTGTGCCAACCAATGTGAATGGCCAGGCCTTGACAGTTGATGCAAACGGTAAAGATGTTGTCATTGATGGCCTCTACGCTTGTGGCGAAGTGGCCTGTGTATCAGTTCATGGTGCTAACCGTCTCGGCGGTAACTCCCTGTTGGATCTCGTGGTATTCGGTCGTGCGGCAGGACTCTACATCGAGAAAGCGCTGCGTGAAGGCATTGAGCAACGGGATGCAACCCAGGCCGATATCGAAAAATCCATGGCCCGCCTGAACAAAATTAACACCTCGACAAGTGGTGAAAGTGCTGCGGTGTTGCGTAAGGAATTGCAAACCATCATGCAGAACTACTTCGGCGTATTCCGCAAAGGCGAGTACATGCAGAAGGGTATTCAGCAGTTGGCAGAGCTGCGCCCACGCGTTGAGAATGTTTGTATCACAGATAAGAGCAGTGCCTTTAATACGGCTCGTATCGAAGCGCTTGAATTACAAAATCTGTTGGAAGTGGCTGAAGCTACCGCTATTGCAGCGGAAGAGCGCAAGGAATCTCGCGGTGCTCATGCCCGTGAAGACTTCCAGGATCGTGACGACCAGAATTGGTTGTGCCACTCCATTTATTTCCCGGCTGACAAACGTGTCGCCAAGCGTGCGGTTAATTTTGCGCCGCGCACTATGGAAGCGTTTGAACCTAAAGTTCGTACTTATTAATCGGGGAGACAGATAAATGTTGAAAGTTGAAGTCTACCGCTACAATCCGGACACCGACAAAGAGCCGTACATGAAAACCTACGAGATCGATACCCAGGGTAAAGATCTGATGGTGCTGGATGTACTGGAAATGTTAAAAGCCCAGGATGAAAGCCTGGCTTATCGTCGCTCATGCCGCGAAGGGGTCTGCGGTTCTGATGGCATGAACATCAATGGCAAGAATGGTTTGGCGTGTATCAAGCCCTTGTCTGAATGCGTCAAGAACAACAAATTGGTGCTACGCCCATTGCCAGGTTTGCCGGTGATCCGTGACCTCGTAGTCGATATGACCCAGTTCTACGACCAATACAAAAAAATTGAGCCTTATTTGCAAAACGACACGCCAGCACCGGCGATCGAGCGGTTACAATCACCGGAAGATCGTGAGAAGCTGGATGGCCTGTATGAGTGTATACTTTGCGCCTGTTGTTCAACCAGTTGCCCATCTTTTTGGTGGAATCCGGACAAGTTCATTGGACCTGCCGGGTTGTTGCAGGCTTACCGCTTTTTGGCGGACAGCCGCGACCTGGCCACTGAGAAACGCTTGTCCAACCTGGACGACCCTTTCAGCGTATTCCGCTGTCACGGAATCCAGAACTGTGTGGCGGTTTGCCCCAAAGGGTTAAACCCGACACGGGCCATTGGCCATATCCGCAACATGCTGTTACAGAGCGCTACCTAAGGTGGCGCTTTTGTGTATTTGCAGGCGGTAAATCTTTGGTGCCTTGGGTTTGATACCCCAAACATCAGAACAAGGCATTAACTCTGTTCGCTGTAATTATGAACACAGCGGCTTAAAAGCGGCGCCTTCGACCACAAGTTGAGGGCGTTATTGTAGCTAACAGCTAGTGATAGCAGGGGTAGTGGGCATAGCCCAGGCCAGTGTCCTTCGCAGGTTATGCTGGCGGTCCCCATGATTAAGGTGGGTGGAATGCAAGACAGCATCATGGAGCAATTTTGGAGCACGTCGCACATCTCTGGTGGGAACGCTGCTTACGTCGAAGAGCTCTACGACAAGTATTTACACGACGCGAATGCCGTTCCTGAAGAGTGGCGCAATTATTTTGAACAGCTGCCACGCGTCAACGGCGTTGTAACCCAGGATACCCCGCACTCAGTGATTCGCGCTCAATTCGAGCAACTGGGCAAAAGCCGGGTGCGCACTGTAACCGCTCCTGCGGCGTCGGGCTCAGTCAGTATTGAGCACGAGCGTAAGCAGGTAAAGGTTCTGCAACTCATCAGCTCCTATCGTTTCCGCGGGCATCAAAAAGCCCAGCTCGACCCGCTGGGTTTGATGGAGCGCGAGCAGGTGCCAGACCTCGATCTTGGCTTCCATGGCCTCACCAATGCCGACCTCGATACCGTATTCCAGACCGGCAATTTGTTTATTGGTAAAGAGGAAGCTCCGCTACGCGATATTATCGCCGCGCTGGAGAAAACCTACTGCGGCCACGTCGGCCCGGAAATCATGCACATCACCAATCTGGCGGAAAAGCAGTGGCTTCAACAACGCCTGGAGAGTGTGCGTTCCAACCCGGAATTCAGCAAAGAGCAACGTTTGGCAGTGCTGGAGCGGTTGACGGCAGCCGAAGGCCTGGAGCGTCACCTGGATAGCAAATACCCCGGTACCAAGCGTTTTGGTCTTGAAGGTGGTGAAAGCTTTATCCCGCTTGTTGATGCCTTGGTCAAGCGCGCCGGCACCTATGGCGCAAAAGAAATCGTGTTAGGCATGGCGCACCGCGGTCGTCTTAATACCTTGGTCAACGTATTTGGTAAAAACCCTGCCGATCTGTTTGCTGAATTTGATGGTCGCCGTCTGGTAGATACGTCTGGCGACGTGAAATATCACCAGGGTTTCTCCTCCAACGTGATGACTCCCGGTGGTGAACTGCACATGGCGATGGCATTTAACCCGTCGCATCTGGAAATTGTGTCGCCGGTAGTAGAAGGCTCCGTGCGTGCGCGCCAGGATCGCCGTAAAGACAAAGTGGGCGGTAAAGTAGTGCCCATCGTGGTTCATGGTGATGCGGCATTTGCCGGTCAGGGCGTGGTGATGGAAACCTTCCAGATGTCACAAACCCGCGCTTATGGCACGGGCGGCACCCTGCATATCGTGATCAACAACCAGGTGGGCTTTACCACCAGTAAGCGTGAGGACGCCCGCTCGACCGAGTACTGTACCGATGTGGCCAAGATGATTGAGTGCCCCATCTTCCACGTTAATGGTGACGACCCTGATGCTGTTCTGTTCGTGGCGCAACTGGCCATGGATTACCGTTACGAATTCAAAAAAGACGTGGTGATTGATCTGGTCTGTTACCGTCGTCGCGGCCACAACGAGACTGATGAGCCCTCCGCTACCCAGCCGTTGATGTACAAGGTGATTCGCAGCCATAAAACCACTCGCACGTTGTATGCCGACAAATTGATTGCAGCCGGTTTGCTGGATCAGGCGACCGCCGACGAGATGACCAACAACTATCGCGCCGCGCTGGATCGTGGGGAGCACGTTGCCAGTGGTCTGGTGAGCGAGCCGGATCGTTCCTTGTTTGTCGATTGGTCAGCTTATATCGGCCACGACTGGACTGCGCCCAGCGATACGGGTGTTGAGCTGAAAGCCCTGCAGGCGATTGCCAATAAAATGTGTGAAGTGCCTGATGGCATTGTCATGCAGAAGCAAGTTGAAAAAATCTACGAAGACCGCCGCAAGATGGCGGGCGGTGCCTTGCCGCTCAACTGGGGGATGGCTGAAACCCTGGCTTACGCCACGTTGTTGGAGCAGGGTTATTTTGTCCGCATGACCGGTCAGGACGTGGGTCGCGGTACTTTCTCACATCGTCATGCAGTGCTGCATAGCCAGAAAGACGGGTCCAGTTACGTACCTTTAAGCCACATGAAAGACGGGCAACCGGATTTCGAACTCTACGACTCCTATTTGTCAGAAGAAGCTGTGTTGGCATTTGAATACGGTTATGCCACGACAGCGCCGGGCGGTTTGGTGATTTGGGAGGCCCAATTTGGCGATTTCGCTAACGGTGCGCAAGTGGTGATCGACCAGTTCATCACCAGTGGCGAACATAAATGGGGCCGCTTGTGTGGGTTGACCATGCTGTTGCCGCACGGCTATGAAGGGCAGGGGCCGGAGCACTCGTCTGCACGCCTTGAACGTTTCATGCAGTTGTGTGCTGAGCATAATATCCAGGTATGTGTACCGACGACGCCGGCTCAAGTGTTCCATATGCTGCGTCGCCAGGCGATTCGTCCGATGCGTCGTCCTTTGGTGGTGATGAGTCCCAAGTCGTTGCTGCGTCACAAGCTGGCAACATCCACCCTGGAAGAGTTGGCCAATGGACAATTCCAGAACGTGATTGCCGATAACAGTATTGATCCGGCCAAAGTGAAGCGCGTTATCCTGTGCAGTGGCAAGGTGTATTACAACCTGCTGGAAGAACGTATTGCACGTAATCAGGATAATGTTGCATTGATTCGTCTGGAACAACTTTATCCATTCCCTGAACAAGAGCTGCGTGCCGCGCTCGCGCCTTACACCAGTTTGCAGGATATCCGTTGGTGTCAGGAAGAGCCGATGAACCAGGGCGCATGGTACAGCAGCCAGCATCACATGCGTCGTGTGGTGCACGATCACAATCCGGATCTGTATCTGGATTATGTGGGTCGCGATGCGTCGGCAGCACCGGCGGGCGGCTATATGTCTGCTCACCTTGAAGAACAAACACGTTTCATCAACGAAGCACTGAATGTTTAACATTCAGTATGAGATGTTTACCGAATCACAGCGAGAGATAAAGGAAGAGCAATGAGTATTGAAATTAAAGCCCCGACTTTCCCTGAATCCGTGCAGGATGGGACTATTGCGACCTGGCACAAGAAGCCGGGTGAAGCCGTATCACGCGATGAGCTGATCGTTGATATCGAAACCGATAAAGTCGTGCTCGAAGTTGTCGCGCCGGCAGATGGCAGTCTCAGTGAAATTTTAAAAGGCGAAGGCGACACCGTTCTGAGCAATGAAGTCATTGCCACCTTTGTGGAAGGCGCTGCCGCAGCTCCCGCTGCAACTAAAGAAGCCAAACCTGAAGCAGCGGAAGCCAAGCCAGCTGCCGCTGGTGATAAGTTGGTCAACCCGGCTGCTCGCAAGATGGCAAGCGAAAATAACATCAATGCGGCTGACGTATCCGGCACTGGCAAAGATGGTCGTGTGACCAAAGAAGATGTGGCTAATCATTTGAAATCTGCCCCGGCGAGCGCACCGGCTGCGAAAGCGCCTTCCGCCACCGCACCGGTTCCAGCGATGGAAGTCGTGGGTGATCGCGTTGAAAAACGTGTGCCGATGACACGTTTGCGCAAGCGTATCGCTGAGCGCTTGCTTGAAGCCTCCAGTACAACTGCCATGCTGACCACATTCAATGAAGTGAATATGGGTCCGATCATGGAGTTGCGTGCTAAGTACAAAGATCAATTTGAAAAAGCCCATAATGGTACTCGCCTGGGCTTTATGAGCTTCTTTGTGAAAGCTGCTGCTGAAGCACTGCGTCGCTTCCCGGCGGTCAATGCGTCCATTGATAATAATGACATCGTGTATCACGGTTATCAGGACATCGGTGTGGCCGTTTCTACCGACAAGGGGCTGGTGGTTCCGGTGTTGCGCAACGCTGAGAACATGAGCCTGGCAACTATTGAAAACACCATCCGTGATTTCGGTCTGCGTGCCCGCGACGGCAAGCTGGGCATTGAAGAAATGTCTGGCGGCACCTTCACCATTACTAACGGTGGTGTGTTTGGTTCGCTTTTGTCTACTCCCATCCTGAACCTGCCGCAGTCTGCCATCCTGGGAATGCACAAGATTCAGGAGCGTCCAATGGCCGTTAACGGCGAGGTAAAAATTCTGCCGATGATGTACCTGGCGCTGTCCTACGATCACCGTCTGCTGGACGGTAAAGAAGCGGTGCAATTCCTGGTGGCGATCAAGGATCTGCTCGAAGATCCGGCACGCATCCTTCTGGAAATCTAGGTTACCTGTTTCGGCTAACCACTGCCCCGTCTTACTTGGGCTGCCCGATGAGTCGGGCAGCCACATCGACCAAATTTGGGAATGAAAACTATGTCTGAAAAATATGATGTGATCGTAATTGGTTCCGGTCCTGCCGGTTATGTCGCGGCGATTCGTGCTGCACAATTGGGATTAAAAACCGCTTGTATAGAAAAATGGCGCAACGAAGAAGGTAAGGGTGTAAACGGCGGTACCTGTTTGAACGTCGGTTGTATTCCTTCCAAAGCCTTGCTGGACAGTTCATACAAATATCACGAAGCCAAAGACGATTTCAAAATTCACGGTATTACCACCAAAGGCATTGAAATCGATGTGCCGTCCATGATTGCGCGTAAGGCCCAGATTGTTAAGCAATTGACCGGCGGTATTGCTGCGCTGTTCAAGGCGAACGGCGTAACCGGTTTGTATGGTACCGGTAAATTGCTCGCCGGGCGTAAAGTTGAGTTTACTGACAATGAAGGCAAGACTTCCGTCCTCGAAGCCGACAATGTAATCCTGGCATCTGGTTCCAGTCCGATCAATATTCCCGTAGCGCCTGTTGATAACAAGGTTATCGTCAACTCCACCGGTGCATTGGAGTTTGATTCAGTGCCCAAGCGTTTGGGTGTGATCGGTGCGGGCGTTATTGGCCTTGAGCTGGGCAGCGTGTGGAACCGCTTGGGTTCACAGGTTGTAGTGCTTGAAGCGCTCGACAGCTTCCTGGCCATGATGGACCAGCAAATTGCCAAAGAAGCGCAAAAAATTCTGACCAAACAAGGCCTGGATATTCGCACCAGCTGCCGCGTGACCGGTTCTGAAGTGAAGGGTAATGAAGTCGTGGTTACCTTCACCGACAAAGACGGTAAAGAACAAAAAGAAACCTTTGATAAATTGATTGTATGCGTGGGCCGTCGTCCATACACCGAAGGTTTGTTGGCGGCTGATAGCGGCGTGAACCTTGATGAGCGCGGCTTCATTTACGTTAACGATTTGTGCTCTACCAATGCACCCGGTGTGTGGGCAGTCGGCGACGTTGTGCGCGGTCCGATGCTGGCGCACAAGGGTTCAGAAGAAGGTGTGATGGTTGCTGAGCGCATCGCCGGACAAAAAACGGTGATGAATTACGACATCATCCCGAATGTTATCTATACCCACCCGGAAGTGGCTGCTGTTGGTAAAACCGAAGAGCAGGTTAAAGCGGCGGGCGAGCCATACAATGTTGGTACCTTCCCCTTTGCTGCCAGCGGTCGCGCCATGGCTGCCAACGAAACCCAGGGTCTGGTGAAGATCATCGCCCATGCTGAAACGGATCGGATTCTCGGTTGCCACATTGTTGGCCCAAGTGCTGCCGACCTGGTTCAGCAGGTTGCTATTGCGATGGAGTTCGGTTCCAGTGCAGAAGACATTGGCATGATGGTATTTGGTCACCCAACCTTGTCTGAAGCCATTCACGAAGCAGCTCTGGCTGTGCATGGCCACGCCATTCACATTGCCAACAAGAAGAAGCGCTGATAATTGAACTGCAATTGTTTGTTGCAGCTCAATGTTGATGAAGATGAAGAAGACCGCAGAGTCTTACGCTTGAGTTAATAAACTCACCCCAGGGGGCGGCGCTGTTCACAAGACTGCGCCGTCATCGATAACTTTCGTTGGCTTGTTATGAATATTCATCAAGCTCAACCATTCGTCAAAATGGAATAACACCATGAATTTGCACGAGTATCAGGGTAAACAACTCTTTGCCCAGTATGGTTTGCCTGTATCCAAAGGCATCGCTGCAGCGACTGTTGCTGAAGCGGTAGAGGCCGCCGACAAGATCGGTGGTGAAATGTTTGTTGTTAAGGCTCAGGTTCACGCCGGTGGCCGCGGTAAAGCGGGCGGTGTAAAGCTCGTCAAGAGCAAAGATGAAATCAAAGCGTTTGCTGAAAAGTGGTTAGGCAAAAACCTGGTAACTTACCAAACGGATGAGAAAGGCCAACCGGTTAGTCGCATTCTGGTGGAAACCTGTACTGACATCGCCAAAGAATTGTACCTGGGCGCTGTAGTTGATCGTTCCAGCCGTCGTATCGTGTTCATGGCTTCCACCGAAGGCGGTGTAGAGATCGAGAAAGTTGCACACGAAACCCCTGAAAAAATTCTCAAAGCGACTATTGATCCGTTGGTGGGTGCACAACCGTTCCAGGGCCGTGAGCTGGCGTTCAAGTTGGGTCTGGAAGGCAAACAAGTCAATCAGTTCGTCAATATTTTCCTTGGCCTGGCCAAACTGTTTAAAGAGAAAGATCTGGCGCTGCTGGAAGTGAACCCGCTGGTTATTACACCGGAAGGTAACTTGCACTGCCTGGATGCCAAGATGGTTATCGATGGCAATGCCCTGTACCGTCATCCCGAATTGAAAGAAATGCAGGATCCTTCGCAAGAAGACGCGCGCGAAGCGCACGCGGCTTCCTGGGAGCTGAACTATGTAGCGCTTGATGGCAACATCGGCTGTATGGTTAACGGCGCCGGTCTGGCGATGGGCACCATGGATATCGTTAAGTTGCACGGCGGCCAGCCTGCTAACTTCCTCGACGTGGGCGGTGGTGCAACCAAAGAGCGTGTGGTCGAAGCGTTCAAAATTATTTTGTCTGATGACAATGTTAAAGCTGTATTCATCAATATCTTTGGTGGCATTGTGCGTTGCGACATGATTGCTGAAGGCGTTATCGGCGCTGTGAAAGAAGTCGGCGTAAAAGTGCCTGTTGTTGTTCGCCTGCAAGGCAACAACGCCGAGCTGGGTGCAAAAGTGCTGACTGACAGCGGCTTGAATATCATTGCTGACACCGACCTGACTGGCGCTGCCCAGAAAGTGGTTGCTGCAGCGGCTAACGCATAAGGGGCCCAGGGGGAAGATCATGAGCGTTTTAATTAACAAAGACACCAAAGTTATTTGTCAGGGTTTTACCGGTTCTCAGGGCACTTTTCACTCTGAACAAGCCATTGCCTACGGCACCAAGATGGTTGGTGGTGTAACGCCCGGTAAAGGTGGCCAAACCCACCTCGGCCTGCCGGTATTCAATACGGTGAAAGAAGCTGTAGAAGCCACTGGCGCTGAAGCGTCGGTTATTTATGTTCCGGCACCGTTCTGTAAGGATTCAATCCTTGAAGCGGCCAACGGCGGCATCAAGTTGATTGTGTGTATTACCGAAGGTATCCCGACGCTGGATATGCTCGATGCGAAAGTAAAGTGCGACGAGTTGGGTGTGCGTTTGATTGGGCCGAACTGCCCCGGTGTGATCACTCCGGGTCAATGCAAGATCGGTATTATGCCGGGCCACATTCACAAGCCAGGTAAAGTCGGGATTGTTTCCCGCTCCGGTACCTTGACTTATGAAGCCGTTAAGCAAACCAGTGACTACGGTTTTGGCCAGTCTACCTGTGTGGGTATTGGTGGTGATCCGATTCCGGGCTCCAACTTTATCGACATCCTGAAATTGTTCCAGGCGGACCCACAAACTGAAGCCATCGTTATGATCGGTGAAATCGGTGGCTCTGCGGAAGAAGAAGCCGCCGCATTTATCAAAGCAAATGTAACCAAACCGGTTGTGTCTTACATTGCTGGTGTCACTGCGCCAGCCGGTAAGCGTATGGGCCACGCCGGTGCAATTATCTCCGGTGGTAAAGGTACAGCAGCAGAGAAGTTTGCTGCACTGGAAGATGCTGGTGTGAAGACTGTAAAAAGTCTGGCCGACATCGGCAAAGCCCTGAAAGAAGTTACCGGTTGGTAAGTTATCTGACGGGTTGAAAAAGGCGACTTCGGTCGCCTTTTTTTATGGAGTTAGAAAGGTAGCAATCGACTGCACACGCGGCAAACGCGATAAAAAAATGTTAATAGTTGATACGGATCGGGTAGGAGCAGCTATTATCAAAATATAACAACATTATTTTATCGGTGAGAGTCATCGGTCTATCTATGATAACGACAGAGACTGATATGCCCCCTTTTCAAATAGTAAGTTCGTTTATTCGCGCAATTGGCTTTATCGGCGCGATCCTGCTGCCTGCGGTTTTTTCTGCTGCGATATCTGCTGAGCCCTCATCTGATGAAGTGAAAGACACTATGAAGCGCGCGACACGCTTTATGGTAGAAAAAGTCAGTCATCGGGGAGGATACGTCTGGTCTTATCTGCCGGACTTTTCCCGACGTTGGGGAGAGCTGGAAGCGCGTGACACCATGATCTGGATACAGCCCCCCGGAACGGCAACCATGGGCCATGTTTTTCTGGACGCTTACCATGCAACCGGCGACGAGTATTATTATGCAGCAGCGGAGCAGGTGGCTGGAGCGATCATCTGGGCTCAGCACCCCAGTGGGGGTTGGAATTATGTCGCGGATTTTGGTGGTGAAGCATCCTTGCGCGATTGGTACAGGACCATCGGAAAAAATGCATGGCGCCTGGAAGAATTCCATCACTATTATGGTAACGCCACCTTTGATGATGGCGGCACTGCTGAGGCAGCGAAATTTCTGCTACGACTCTATAACGAAAAACTTGATCCCAAATATCGCCCCGCGCTGGATAAAGCAATCAGCTTTGTTCTCGACAGCCAATATCCTATCGGTGGTTGGCCGCAACGTTATCCATTGCGTCATGACTATCCACGTAAGGATCAACCGGATTACACCTCCTTTATCACATTCAATGATGATGTGGCGCAGGAGAATATCGATTTTTTATTGATGTGTTACCAGGTATTGGGTGAGCAGCGCGTGCGTGAACCTCTTGTCCGCGCGATGAACGCTTTTTTAACTACACAATTAGGCCAGCCTCAGCCGGGCTGGGCATTGCAGTACACAACAGAGTTGCAACCCGCAGGTGCTCGCAGCTACGAGCCACGATCACTGTCGCCCGCTGCGACCGCTGATAACATTCGCCAGTTGATTAAGTTTTACCGTATGACAGGTGAAACAAAGTTTTTAGCACGTATCCCGGAGGCGCTGGACTGGCTTGATTCCACGCGTTTGCCGCGCAAAGATGCCATTGGTGACCGCACTCATCCTACCTTTGTTGAAGTGGGTACGGGTAAGGCGCTCTACACCCATCGACGCGGTTCCAATGCCACCAATGGTGAGTATTATGTTGATTACAAGCCGGGTAATGAATTAATTCATTATCGATCAATTCGCCATATCGATGTGGACTACTTGCGCCAGCTTTTTAAAGAGGCAACAGCCTTGGCTCCGGAAGCGGTCATAAAGGGATCACCCTTGAAAAGTAAAACAGCGGTGGAACTTCCGCGTTACTTTACACTGGGGAACGTCAGTGTTTCAGATTTAAATACTCGCGCTCTGCCACCCTCACACAGTAAAAATCTTGAGCAAGAGGTGGTCCGTTTGAGAAATGAATTGAATCAGCAAGGCTACTGGCCGGTTAAGCTGCGCTATACGACCAACCCTTACCGCGGCGAAGCCCCCGCCGCAGTAACAGCAGGAAATTTCTCAAACACCAATGTCGGTGACCAATGGGATACTTCACCTTATGAAACGGATGATCCTGCGACAGGTATTTCGATCGGTGCTTATATTAAGAATATGGGTGTCTTGATCCGATATTTAGTGAAAAATCAGCAGTAATGGATGAGCGTTAAACGTAAAATCTATTGATAATGACGAATGCGTTAATGATACTTTTATATGAATAATTTTAATAACACAGGAAACTTTGCTTATGTCAATCTCTACCGATATGCTTGATGAAATGAATGTTCTGATGAAGTTTGATTTATCAACTACCCTGGCGGGTATCAAAGTTCATTCCGATGCGACACCTGCAACCATAGCCGCCTCACAGCGTCTTTTTGAAAAAGGCTTGCTAACCCAGGCTGATGGTGGATATCTGACTAGCCTGGGTTATGAGGCGGCGCAGCATGTGCAGAGTGCGGTGATGATTTTGCAGGAAGTGAAGTTATAGTCATCACCAACTCATAAGCTATTATTGTCCAAAGGAATTGGAGATGACTTTCTCTTGATTTGCGTTATATATTAGGACGTCTTCCAAGTCTTGGAGGAAATCCAGAATAATTACTTTAATCTCATCAAAATTGTTTTCTGTATCCGGACCAAAGAGAATCCTGATTCTTGAGTTACAGGAAGCTTCTTCCCCCATAATAAACTTTAGATCGTCGGTTACACTTTGCCCGCTATCAAAAAATACGCTTACGGAATAGCTTTCATCAATAGTCAATTTAAGAAACTTTTTTTTAGTGAATGGGTTGACGGACACATTACTTTTGACTCCATTGGAGCGAGAAAAAAGGTTGGTTATAGAGTTGAAAGCCCATTCTTCAGTTGGCTTCTGTCCGTTTAAAAAATAGGCGTGTATTGCAAGGCTCATATTTATTACCTTTTCCAAGGACCTTCTTTGCTTATATCGATAAAACTAAATTCTTGAGTCACTTCGTCAAACTCCATTAACTCACCGCCTGATTTACGAATGTTGTCCAATAATGGACCAGAGACGGTTTCTGTTCTTGGAGAAATGACAATGCTGAATGGCAAGTTGTTATCAGCGGCATAGTCACTAAAAGCAGTTAACTGGGGTGAATTACATAAGTTTTCTACATTTTTAATGTCTGTGACTCCAAATTCTTTTCCTACAGGTAAGTCGGGGATATATCCGTCTATTGAGACCGGTTTAGAGCCTCGACCTAAAGGAGCCCCCATAAACTCTCTTACTGCTCTTTCAAATTCATTACCCCCAGCATTATTTGCCCAAGCTTGCTGAGCTCGTTTATACCAATCGTTCGGAGCGAGTACCTTTTCTGGATTTCTGGCTAGATAGCGGTCATACCGGGCGTGGTGTTCTTGCGGTATGTCCCCATATTTTTCACAACCACCTTTTAGTCCTAACGGATCTGTCCAGGTAATGGGATCTTGAACGTAAGCATAAAACTTACTTCCACCTGATAGCCTAATCGGATCTTGGCTAATATAACATCCTGTCGCTGGTTCATAATACCTGAACCGATTGTAATAAAGCCCAGTCTCACTATCCTCATACTGCCCCGGAAACCGGAATGGACAAAAATCTTTCTCGCCGCGCAGCTGCCGTAGATTGCCCCATATATCAATCTCGCTGGCCCAGACTTGCTGACCATTTTTGTCGAAGACGACGCTCGGTGTGCCGAGGTGGTCGGCGATGATGGAATAGTATTCATCCCCCACAAGTTTTGCCATGGGTGTGAAGCTGTCGGGTTCAAAAAGCCAGGTAACAGGTTTGTCGATATTACCTTCTTCAAATGCGGGAGGGCCTTGGGGTTCGAGGGCTTGCAGTAGTTGTTGACGCTGGTCTGCGCGGATATCTTCAGCAATTTGTTGTCGTGCTGACAGCGGTGTCGCATTGAATGTTTGGGGAAGATATTCAACCCACTCATGGAGCGGATTGTTGCCGTCCCATATCCAATGGGTCATTTTATTGTTGAAGGTCTTGCGAATTCGTCGGCCGAGCGGATCGTAAGCAAAGCTAACCTGCTTGCCGTCCGGGCGAATGACATTCGCCAGCATGCCGCTGCCGTTCCATTCATAGCGCCAGCGTTTATCGCCAGGTTCAAGCTTACTGATCAGATTGCCTTCGACGTCGTAGTGGTAGCGTGTGGTGCCCTTGGTTGAATGTACCGCGAGTAGTTGGCCGGCCGGCCCGTATTCGCGGTCACTTTGCGCTTGTGTTTTAAAAAGGTTGCCGACGGCGTCAGGCATGCGTAGATCGAAGCTGTTATCGCTGTAGCGCGCCGATAGCAAATTGCCCAAGGCATCATGCTGGAACACCGTTTCGCGATTAAACTGGTCAATCAATTTGAGTAATCGGTTATTCAAACCCCACAAATACGTCTTGCTGCTGTGAAGTTGTTTGCTTTGAGTAATTTCATGACGAATCGGTCGGCCCAGCTTGTCGCGGCTCCAGCGGCTATGAATTCCGCCGGGCAGGCTGCGCTCTATCTCAAGGCCTTGGTGATCCCGCTTGAAATCAGCTTCAAACTGTTTTTCTCCAGTGGAGATCCTGAGTACGTCACCACGTTGATTGCGCACAATGCGTTGGTCGAGCCCCAGGGAAGATTGAATAGCCGTACGGTAACCTAAAGCATCATATTCAGAGGAAACCCAAAATTCGCCTTGATACTCTTTGCAAATTCTACCCAATGGGTCCAGTTCCCACTGAAGCGAAATGGATTCATTGGATGCTTTTATCAGCTCTCCATCTGCCCGGTAGGAAAACTCCTTATATGAACCATCGTTATGCAGTACCCGGCTAAGCTGATTGTTCGCGTCGTAGTGATAAGTAGAGTAGCGCTGGCCTGCACGGTTTATGCGCGTAGTACGACCTGCCGGATCTTTAATAAATTGCCGCATGAGTCCATCAAAGCCGGATTCACTGATAATGTCGCCGCGCGCATTGCGTTCAAACTGATAAACCCGGCCATGCTCGTTATAGATGGCGATAAGTTGTTCTTCTGTGTCATATTCGAAGGTAATGCTGGTGCCAGCCTGCGTACGCGAAACCAGTTGGCCCATGCCGCGGTACGCAAGAAAAATATCGTATTGCTGGTCCTTGGCTCGAACGATATTGTCTTCACCATCGTAGGCAAACAGCCGAACATTCCCATCGGGCTCCTCGATCTTGTGCACTCGTCCTAATTTATCGTAGTAAAGTCTGCGACGGTTACCACGGTTGTCCTGCGATGCAATCAAATTACCGAGCGCGTCATGCTCCAGCAGGACCTGGTCAGTATTGCCTTCCCGGATGCTACGCAGGTTCAGATTCTGATCATAGTGGAAATAAAATTGGTTTCCGCCGGTATCTGTGACTGAACTGAGCGCAGCATCGGCATATTCGTAGCACGTAGCGTAGCCGAGCGGATTTATCCTGGCGATAAGCCGATTGAAAGGATCATGTTCATAACGCCAGCTATTGCCCACTGCATCAATAAATTCTATGAGATTCTCGTTTTCATCATAGATAAATTGAAGGCTGATATTATCGGCGCGGGTTATTTTTGTTGTATTACCACGCTCGTCATATTCATATTGGGTTCTGTAACCCAGTTCATTCGTCTCGCTGATGACCTGAGCGTAATCGTTGTGTTCCGTAAAAGTCGTATGTTGTAACGGATCAATGACTTTAAAAGGTAGTACGCCATCATGATAATAAGTCGTTACGTGGCCCAGGGAGTCTTTTACGTAAGTGATATTGCTGGCGGTGTCGTAGTGAATATGCCGTCCATAAATGCCACCGTCGCCCCAGGTTTTTATGCAGCGTGCATTGTGATCCGTGCCGTCGTATTCAAAATAAAAGCTGAGGTTATTACGGAAGGTTTCCTTCACTAATAATCGATGCTCATAGTGATAGAGCAGCGGCTGCTTGAGCGCATCGTCCGTGCTGACTAACAGACCATCGCGATAATGATATTCGACGGCGCAGAACCATTGTGGCGCTGTATGATCCCGAGTGACATTGGATTGTGGTTCAGGTAGCAGAATCTGATGGATGCGTCCATCATCGGTATGGGTGAAGCGGATAAAGCGTCCGCCGCTGTCGATAATCTGAAGCAAGCGGCCATCCGTTGTGTATTGAAAATCAATCGCTGCACCGCTTGGTTTTTGCTTGAGTGACATCAACAGCTGGTTTGCAATGTCGTCATTCAATGGCGAGAACCGATAGCGTAGCCCCTCGCTGGTATCCAATGCGTAGCCTTGTACATCCTTGATTAACGTCATCCTCTCCTGTCGATCAAAACTGGTCTCGCCGGCTTTAAGTGAAGGAAACGCAACAGATCGCCCGTCGGCCATACGCACGGCCACGGCATTATCGACTTCACATAGCTGCACATCGTAACTGTGATGCCAGCCGTGGCCTAACGGGCCGTCATAAACTGATGTGCTGTACCAGACTCTTTCCCACACCAGTGGCAGTGGACCGGGGAGTGAAAAATCGATGTGATCGGTGAACATCTTGCCGCTGGCAACATCGACCGGGTGGCCGGTCACCGTACAGATACCGCGATGTATTTTGTTGCGCACATTTGCCGGCACACCGAGCTTATCCATCGCTTTTTTTGCGCGATTGTGTACAGCGTTGGAGATTTTTTTCATGCGCGGGCTTTTCTTCTGCATCTTGCGCAGTTTTTTGAACGAAGCGCCTAACGCCGACATGCCACCGCGCATGGCTAGCGCCATCATATCGACTGTCGGTGGTCCGCCGACCATAACAGGCATACCCACGGGAATAGCCAGTAATACGGAGGTGGGCAACACCATGCCGTAAGACTTTTTCGGTTTTTTCATGCGGATCGGCGCGATCATGCCGATGTCGTGACAGCTGAGTGCGGGCAGGGCGGTGAAGCTGAGCGGTGCACCGTCGGCAACCACGGTTGAGCTGCCCATAAAGATTTCATTTTCATTCATGGGCGGTTTGACAAAGCTGCCGCCCAGGGGGAAGTGCGGAATCGGCATGCCGGCAGTGCCGGCATCGGCGCGCGGCACACCACCGACCCATACGGTCGCACCCAGGTTGAATACCGGAATGTAATCGATAGGGTCGAGAATTAAAGCAATGTGCGGATGCGGAATGGGAATCGGTCCTGCAGGTGTAATCAGGATGTGAATATCAATACCGAGAACCGGATCAAAGTGTTTGGCGATTAACATGCTTTGGCCACCTGTTGAACCTGGTCGAGCCAATCGTCGTTAAGTAATTCAGCGAATGTCAGTTTCACCTGGTCCCGGACTTCGGTGGTGGGGCTGAGGCGAATCATTGCTTGACCGAGAAAGGGTAGCGTGGATTGGCTGCGTTGTTGCGCATCCATCTTACGGCTGATATCCAATGAGTTTTTCGCGTAACGCCAGGCCTGTTTTTGATCTTTGTTTCGCTCCATGCAAAAACTTGCCATGCGCCAGCTGTCGAGACTCAAGAATAAATCCTCGCGTTGTTCGGCGGCCTGGGCTGCTCTGTCGTAGACCAGCGCCGCTTCCTCAAACCGCTCCATGTTAAACAAACATGTGCCTTCGCAAACCTGGGCTTGCACAAACAATTTGTCGCAGCCCGCAATGGCTTCGGATTCGCCTTGCTGGGCGATGGGTTGTGCCGCGCGATAGTCTGCCAGGGCTTCCTCAAAGGATTGCATATTCAAATACCCGGCGGCGCGGGTTAGCAGGACCGCAACCCACATATCGAGCCAGTGCTGTTGCTGGACAATAGCCAAGGCTGCGGCGGCGTGAGTTTCCAAGGCATCGCGTTGTTGTTTGCCGGCCGCTTCTTGCAGATCCACCATATGTTGGCGCAACCTTGCGCCGGGTGAGCCGTCATCCGCCGCGTGTAAAACAGCTCGCATGGCGTCGCGCATGTTGACCGGTGCAATAGCACTGTGAATATGTTGGGATCGTTTTTTGGCGAGTTGTGCCAGGGCAGAATCCGCGTGGGTATCCAGCACCAACAGGCGCAGCAATTTGGGCCAGGTGAATTCAGTGTGGATATCGCAGCATTGTCCCCACCAATCGATGTAGCCTTTGCTATCGGTTACCGCAGTGGGCGTGATGGCCAGGGTCACTGTATGAACATAATCACCAAACGCATGAATGGCTGCGTTGCAGGTGCGGAACAACGCCTGGAAGCCACTGCGACAGGCAGTCAAATCGGGGGTTTGCCAGGCCAAAGAATTATCACTTTCTTCTTTGTCGACGTCAGCCAGTCCATCGTCAATGAGCCGGCTCATTTCAGTCGCCAGCTGATAACCAAAATTTTCCGCGCTGTCGAACTCGCTATTTAAATGAATAAATAAATGCGGATTTTTTTCGTCCAGTTGTTCTTTGACTTTGATAAATGTCAATGCCAGCTGACTGTCGTCTGGCGTGAAAACCCAATGAAATATGGGCATTTCGCTGTCAATAAACGTTTCCCATTGCTCGTCAAGTTTTTCCAGTTCCTTCTCGAACGGATTTTGTTGTTTCTTCATGTGTGACAGTGTCCTTTTGATCAGTCTGTTGATGTTGATTAATTCAACTTGACCAGCGGGCCCATCACACTGACACCCATCGCATCAATTTTTACAAAGCTCGCGCCCATGGATAAGGTAATACCCGAGGCATCAATACTGATACTGGAACCCGCGACGGAAAGATTAATTTGTGCTTGACCGAGTACATTGATGTTCAATGCCGAGGTATTGGCATTGGTCGAGATAGACACGTTTTGCGAGAGCGCACTGATATTCTGGTTGCCGCTGACATTGACGGTTTGGTTGCCGCCGACTGAGGTTTCCTGATTGGCGCCGACCCCCAGGATTTGGTTTGCGCCGATGTTTAATACCTGATTGGTACCGACAGTGAGATCCTGATTGGTACCCACGGTGCGGCTTTCGCTGGAGCCGATGGATGCTTCCACTTTTCCTGCCGTGTTTTCCGTCAGATTGCCTGCAATTGTGCTGCTGCGATTTCCCTGAACACTCGCATCCTGATTGCCTTGCACGCTTGCTGTTTCATCGCCCTGTACGCTGTGGGTAGCATTGCCACCGATGGTGGAAGAGGAGTTGCCATCGACACTGTAACTGGCGTTGCCGGTAACGGCAGAAGACAGATCATTGCCTACCGTGGTATTGAAATCTTTTTGCGCATGGAATTTGAGTTGTTCTGAACCCTTGGTGTCGTCGATAGACATTTCATTAAATGATGCACTGTCGCCTTTAGCTGAGCGGGATTTCATCCCTGCATAATGTTTTCCATCGGGCAATGAAACCGGCGGCATGTGCGCGCTGTTGTAAACGCCACCGATCACCAGGGGTTGATCCGGGTCGCCATTCACAAAGGTCACGACCACTTCCTGCCCGACACGGGGAATGTTCAGCGTTCCCCATTTGGTGCCAGCCCAGGGCGTTGCCACACGCACCCAGCAGGAACTTTCCTCATTCTTGCTGCCGTATCTGTCCCAGTGAAATTGCAATTTAACGCGGCCGTATTTATCCGTATAAATTTCGTCACCGGCTTTGCCGACTACGACAGCCGTTTGAACACCATCAATTTTGGGTTTCCTGATCTGGCAGGGAGGACGAAAACTGATGTCAGCAGGAATACAGGAAAACTGGTTGCTGTAGCTCGCGCCCAGCGATGTTCCGTTGCTGTCTTTTTCTTCAAGGTAACTGCCGTCGAAGCCAAGGTGTTGGATTTGGGTGATAACGAATGGCTTTTTGTTGTCAGCAACGTTTTCGTCAGAGCGCAGTTTGAATTTACGCCCCAGTATCAGCGAGGGAATATTGGTGTCTGCCACGATATTTTCATAAGCCATTTCCTCCTGCTGCATGCGCAGGCGGGTAAGGCTTTGACCTTGCTGGGTGTCGCGATAGTTGCCGGGAAAGTCGAACATCTCCAATGGTGCGTTGTTTTTAAGCTTGATAGAGGTAGCCGTTTCGGTCAAAAGGGAATGGTTGGGATTCTCGAAATTAAAATCCGTTTGTGCAAAGGCGCCAGAGCAATATTGAAACCGGTGTTGCCAGCGATTGATGTAGTGTTTGCCCCGGGAGCCGGAGCTGTGTTCGAGGGTTTCTTCATCCAGTGTCTGGTACGCGGCAGCATTGTCAACAATATGCAGAATATGTTTGTCGGCTTGGTGCTCAAAATAATAAAAGATTCCTTCTTGTTCCATCAGTCTCGAAACGAACCGGAAGTCGGATTCCTGATATTGGACACAGTATTCCAGTTCCGCATGTTCCTCGCTGAGAGAAAATACGTAGTCCTTAAATCCCAACTCACCCAGCACGGCTTCAATAATTTGTTGCACGTTCTGGTTCTGGTAAACCCGACAGTTGGTGCGTTTGTCCAAAAACCATAACCAGGGAACAATCTCTGCCTTGTAACCATAAAGGCCGCGTTTTTCCAGGCCGGTATAAACGAAGCTTTTAACAAAGCCGTTCAGGTAGCGTGGTGTTGTGCTATTAGCGTCAATAAACAAAGCAACATGATCGCCGATAATATCGGCTGGATTGATATTTTCTTCGTAGGACAGCAGGTCCAGTTCAAAGCGAAAGAGTTGGGAAAAGGCTTCGGTACCTTGCACGCGTCTAAGCATCAAGGCATCTTTACCCAAGCCGGTCTCAATGCGTAAGAAGCGGTTGTCCTGAGTATATTGCATGCCTGTTTTAAAAAGACTGTTCACACTCATCTCCTTGCTTTTCAGATGCCGCCGCGTTTCGTTGAAAGGTATGCGCTGGAGGCATCGCTGAATGACATCCCCCTGTCAACAACAGGTGGAGCTAATGTGGTGTATTGCCTGGAATTGTAACGCTCTGCGTAAAATAAAATGTATCACTTCATCGCGAAGTGTGATGCGCTACGCCATTTTAAAGTGCCAGGTGGCGGTGGATTATTTTTCCTGTCATGGCAATTTATTGTGGCGCAAAAAAAATCCGGATTGAACGTTATTGCTACGCATTGACCAAGGTTTAGCGATGGCATTAAAGTTTGCGTCCGTCCTGAATTCATAGGATCATGCACAGGTTTTTTTACTACAACAGCAATAACAACATATGGTCTACTGTTATGTTAAAAATTGTAATTCCCCTGACGCTAACCCTCTCGCTGGCACTGATATCATCGGTAAGCGTCAGCGCCGCACCAGCTATTGAAAGACTCACCTTGCAGAACAATCATATCCGCGCTGAAATCACGCCGGACATTGGTGGGCGGGTAGTGCATTTTGCCCGACGGAAAGCACCTAACTTTTTGCGGATCGGGGCGGAAGTAAAGGAGCATCCCGTTCCGGTTGTGAATGCCGAAAGCCATAATATCGGGTATCTGGGGCACGAGATGTGGGTCGGGCCGCAAAGCGCCTGGTGGACCCAACAAGATATAAATGCGGCGCGCCGGGACGCCAAAGCGGTGTGGCCCCCAGATCCTTTTTTGGTATTAAGTCGCCATAAAATCACTCGCCAAACGGAAGAACAGATTGTGCTGGAAGGTCCGGCCAGTCCTGTCTCCGGTGTTGCGTTCACCAAGCGCTATGAATTATTAAAAGAACGCCCGGACAGTTTGCGTCTGGACGTTAGCGCACGTAACACACGTAGCACGCCGGTAAGCTGGGATATCTGGTTTAACACGCGAGTGCGCGCTGAGGCGAAGGTGTATGTGCCGATTCAGGATGAGAAAAAGCTGCGTATGAATCCCTTTCCTGGTGACAAGATTGCACCACCCGTCTACCAGTTGAAACAGGGATTATTTTCATTCGAGCTTAAGGCGCCGCCCCCAGGCAAAACCATTCGTCGCGGCAAGGTTTTTATGCAACCCGCCGCAGGTTGGATGGCTGCGTTTGATCAGGGGCAGGTCTTGATTATTCAATTTGATTTACAGCCCGAATCATTGATTCATCCGGAACAAGGGCAGGTTGAGTTGTACCTGGATTATCAACCGCAACATCCCACAGCGAGCTTGATGGAGCTGGAGGTGCATGCACCATACAAAACGCTGCAGCCCGGAGAAGATATGCAGGCGCAGGAAATATGGACAATCCTGCCTTATGAGGGGGATTTCACCAGTGAAGCGCACATCGCTTTTCTCAAGCAGCATGCCGCCGCTCTCGGCCTTAAAAATCTATAAAACGCCCGGTGCTAGCTATCGATAATTTTTTTATCCATAAAATTCAGCAGCGCAAGTAGATGCAATGTCAACAATTGGCTGGCGATAGTTATTAATTGGTCAGCCAACCCTTGCGCTGTTGGAATAGTTAGTTTCGCTAACAGTGTTTTTATATAGCAAATTAGTTTTCCATTTAACAAAATTCTGAGACCTCTCCCATTTAAATAGCTCTGCAATGTGCTTAGCATGCGCTCCCGTAGTTCTCGCTTTACGTCCTTCGCTAAAAACATTTCAATAATAATTCAGGAGAGCAAACATGTTATCAATCCATTTGGGGCCAGTGCTTTTATCGCGCCGGTCGTTACTTATCTGCTATTCATTTTTACTTATCGTTCTGCTGTGTCCATTGCTGACATCTCACGCCTTTGCGGCGCGTCAGATGGAATACCTTGATCGTGGTGTGGTGGCGATTCGTTCCGGCAACGGTGTGTATGTCGGGTGGCGCATGTTAGGTAATGATCCGGCTAACATCGGCTTTAATGTGTATCGCAACGGTACACGTTTAAATAATTCACCCATCACCAACAGCACCAATTATTTTGATGCCAGTGGTTCAACCAGTGCCAGCTATGCGGTGCGCGCCGTGGTAAACGGCAGCGAAAGCGGTGACAGCATTGGGGGGAGTGTGTGGAGCAATCCTTACCTCGCCGTTAATCTGCAACGCCCCAATGGCGGCACCACACCGGACGGCGTGACCTACGACTATATTGCCAACGACCTTAGCGTGGGCGATCTGGATGGCGATGGCCAATACGAAATCGTGCTGAAGTGGGAGCCGTCCAACGCCAAAGACAATTCGCAATCCGGCTACACCGGCAATGTATTGATTGATGCCTACGAATTATCCGGCACGCGTTTGTGGCGCATTGACCTGGGGCGAAATATTCGCGCCGGTGCGCACTACACACAATTTATCGTCTATGACCTTGATGGTGATGGCAAGGCAGAAGTGGCGATGAAAACCGCTGATGGCACGCGCGATGGTGCCGGTGTGGTGATCGGAAATGCCAACGCAGACCACCGCAACTCCGGTGGCTACGTTTTATCCGGCCCGGAATTTTTAACCATCTTCAATGGCCAAACCGGTCGCGCGATGGCGACCACCAATTACGTGCCCGCGCGTGGCACTGTCAGTTCCTGGGGTGACGGATACGGCAATCGTGTGGATCGTTTCCTTGCGGGTGTGGCTTATCTCGATGGCACACGGCCCAGCCTGATTATGTCGCGCGGTTATTACACACGCGCGGTAATTGTCGCGTGGGACTGGCGCAACGGACAGTTAGCGCAACGCTGGACGTTTGATAGTAACAGCAGCGGCAACAGTGCCTACGCAGGGCAGGGCGCGCACAGTCTCACCATCGGCGATGTCGACAGTGACGGACGCGATGAAATTGTGTTTGGTGCAGCAACGATTGACGACAACGGGCGCGGACTTTACAGCACCGGTCTTGGTCATGGCGATGCATTGCATCTCGGCAATTTCTTACCGAGTCGTCCTGGCCTGGAAGTGTTTATGGTGCATGAGTGTCCGAGCTGCTATGGCCAACACGGTGTGGAGATGCACGATGCGCGCACCGGACAAATTATCTGGAGTCATGACGGCGGACGTACCGACATCGGTCGTGGCGTTACCATGGACGTTGATCCGCGTTACGCTGGCAGTGAGAGCTGGGCGTCGGCAGGCGGCATGTATGCTGCCAATGGCACGCTGATTTCGTCGGCCAAACCAGGCTCGGCAAATTTCGCAGTGTATTGGGATGCAGACTTGTTGCGTGAACAATTAAATGGCACCACCATCGATAAATGGAATTACAGCAACAGCACCAACAGCCGATTATTAACGGCGTATCAATCCGGCGCTGCGCAAAACAATGGTACCAAAGCAAATCCGGGATTATCCGGCGATATCCTCGGCGATTGGCGTGAAGAAGTCATCTGGCGTAACGATAGCAACACACAGCTACTTATTTTTTCCACCACCGCCGTCACGACACATAAACTGCGCACGTTGATGCACGACTCGCAATATCGCGTTGCGATTGCCTGGCAAAACGTGGCTTACAATCAACCGCCCCACACCAGTTATTTTCTGGGCGATGGTATGAGTGCACAGCCGGTACCGGATATTTATTTTGTCGGTACTGATCCCAATCCGCCGCTGGGTGGTTCAAGTTCCAGCTCATCCAGCTCCAGCAGTGGTGCGGCTATTGCCAATGGCACTTACGTGATTGAAGCGCGTTCCAGCGGCAAAGTGCTGACCGTGACAAACAACAGCACCGCGAACGGTGCAAACGTTGTGCAATGGACCTACAACGGTGAATCCAATCAGCACTGGCAAGTGACATCCGTCGGCGACGGTTATTATTCCATTCGCGCAGAACATAGCAACGCCGCTTTGGATATCGCCGGACCCACCTCGGCGGACGGTGCCAATATTATTCAAAACGCGTATGTGGGTGACCAGAATCAACGCTGGGCATTCCAGAGTGCTGGCGATAATTATTACGGTATTATTTCGCAATACAGCGGCAAAGCGGTGGATGTGGAAGCGCGCAGCCAGGCAGATGGCGGCAATATTTTGCAGTGGACTTATAACGCCGCGACCAACCAGCAATGGAGTTTAACACCGGTGAGCGGATCTCCCGCTTCATCAATAACGATTCAGGAAAACACCACCGGTTTTTGCGGCGTTGATGGCACGATCGACAATAACAATGCCGGTTTTACTGGCAGTGGTTTTGCCAACACCACCAATGCTGCTAACCAGGGTGTGAATTGGCGGATCAGTACCGGCAGCGGCAATTACACACTGACTTTCCGTTTCGCCAGCGTCGACAGTCGGCCTGCACAATTGTTGGTGAATGGTAGCGTGGTAACAAGTCTGGATTTTGCATCGACCGGTGCATGGACTTCCTGGGGTGAAGTGTCGACAACCGTGAATCTTCCTGCCGGTACGCACACGCTTCGGTTGAATGCCACGGGTAGCAGTGGTCTTGGCAATATTGATGCGATCACTGTGTCTGGTGATTCACCTGAAGCGGCAAGTTGCAGTGGTAGCACGCCGCCCAGTAGTTCCAGCAGCTCAAGCAGTTCCAGCACACCGGCTAATGGTTCCATGTGTAATTGGTACGGCACCAACTTCCCAATGTGTGTTAATCAAGTTGATGGTTGGGGCTGGGAAAATCAACAAAGTTGTATTGGTGTGAATACCTGTAATTCACAATAAGCACCACCACAACTCCCTCGCATTGAGCGTGCGTTTAAGATTCTGAAATAGTAGATATTTGCACAATGCGAGTTTGGCGTTAGGGGAGGTGTTTCGAAACCCTCAAGTCAGGGACGACTTGAGGGAGCTACAGGGATGTATTCATGCGGTTTCGAAACACCTCCCCTAATGACAAACGGATTACGAAGTTCGCTTTTTGGAAATCTAACATCCATTCACGGCTTAAAATTCACCCGCCGATATCCCTGAAACGTTTTCTTTATCACCAATAAAATCTCTTGCGGCGATAAATGTTTTATCTTATCCATCAAGGTAATGCGATCTGTCGACACAATATCCGGTGTCTCAATATTGCTCGCGAAGGTAGGCTTGGCTGAGTCATATTTGTCCTGCGTCGTTAGCGAAGGCGCAACCTGATAAGTATTCAGTTGGCCCGCAATCACCGAATCTTCATGGCAAAACATAAAGCGGTCCGGATTTTCGTGAAATTGTTCAGGCACGCTCAATAATTTTTGTGCACCTTTTTTGCTCAGGATATATGAGCCTGCGCACCAGGATGTGGAATAGAGTCGATAGGTGCCGCGGCCTCGGTGAATGGAGGCGGGTTGTTTGTCGAGCTTGATGCGGTTGGTGGGTTTTTCCAAACGGATGATATCGAAGCCATCCGGCATCCAGCGGGTGTCGGTAACGAAGTAGCGAAAATCGCTGGAGATATGCAGGTCATCTTCAACAATAACTACATAATCATCCGGGCCGTCGGCACATATTTTCCAGGCGCGTGAATGACTTAGGAAACAGCCGACCTTGCCGCGTGTCCATTGGCGCTTGCCGTTGCGTGGGCGCGATGAAATAAAATGTTCATATTCGTCCTGCGACAAATCGCGCCCGTTTGTGGCCTCGAGTCGTTCAAAGCTGAGTTCCTGTTGCGCAAATTGTTGGTGGGAAAATGCCAGGCGGTCGACATCTTTCGCAAGATTGATCAATAAAATTCTCATGGTCCTGAATCCTTGAATGTCGTCAGATTATCTTCTACCGGATTTTTTCCGAGAATAGAACTTATTTTTTAAAAAATCGAGAATTTTTAAAAAGGTGTTATAAATCCATGGCAGGTTAATAAACAAAGAGGAAAAAAAAGGCTCTCCAGTGGAGAGCCTTAATGAAACCTGTGTTTGTGATTGATGTTTTATAAGCGCTTATTTAGCGCAAGGGTGTCATCAGAGTTTCACATTCCTGTGCTGTCAGGTTTGCACCACAAACGGGAATCTGGTGTTGCGGTGTAGCATCACTGCGGTTGTTCGTCAGTGGGTTGCCCAACACATGGTTTACCGCGTTAAGGTTGTAACCATTGTCCTGCTCCGCCATCCAGAAGAAAATGCCAGCCAATCCATTGTCTTTTGCGTATTGGGTTTTTAACGCAACCGTGCGCGGTGTTTCGATGCTGATAAACGACCCTATGCTTTCGTGAACCAGGTAATCGGCGTTGGCAATTTTATCGGTGTAGAGTGTGTAACCATTGCGCGGTTTTATGTCGCGGTCCAGGAAATTCTGAAACAGGTCATAACCTTCCACAACGCCAGCTTCCCATGAGCCGACACCGGCAATGCCCAATATCTGGTCCGCGCCGGTCCAATTCAGGTCACCGTAGGTTGTCGATCCGGTCAAGCCGTTGGTGTATTCGCTGATGTCGCCGGGCACAGTGGCTTTGGCGCGGTGATAATTTGCCGCACCGATCATCAACTTGTTAGCCGGTACGCCGAGGCTCTTCATGTAGTTGATCGTCCAGTGCGCTGATGTTCCCGCCGAAGAACCCACCGCATTGGGGTTGGTATAAAGCGGTGTGTGATGGGAAACTTCCCGCTCCCAGGCGCCGGTCAGGTCGTAGGTCATCAAATACAGCCGATCCATATACGGATGCACATTATCCCAATTGATTTTTTCCAGGCGCCCTAAACCAGCCGGAATGGCGGACGACAAGCGATAGGGTTTTCCGGTTTTGTTTGACAACCAATCCATCCCCGCGCGCAATTCCTGAATCAGTGTGGCGTAGTTGGCATCGTCAGCAGGGCTGGATGCGCCGGGCACTGAACCGTCAGTGCCGGGATATTCCCAATCAATATCCACGCCGTCGAAATCAAATCGTTCGAGGAAGTGCACGATGGAATCCACAAACGCTTTGCGGCGTGTGGGGTTACCAGCCATCCAGTAGAAACCTTCTGACAAGGTCCAGCCACCGACGGATAAATCCAGTTTCAATTGCGGATTTTGTTCGCGCAGTTGATAGAGCACGCCAAACACACCACCCACATTCGCGGGGTCAAGTTCGTACTGGCTTTCGGTACCGGTCACCCCATTGGGCGCAACACCAACATTGCGCACAAACGCCGCTTCAAAATCGGCGAGCGCCATAGCGCCATCCGGTAAATTGCTTTGCGTACAGTTACGCATGACTGCCGCCGGTGCCGAGGTAGGGAAGCCACCGTCTTGCACATTGCTGGCACCGGGATAACAAATGCCGGCGAAGCCATAAACGATGCGGTGTAAATTGCTGGCGGCGAGTTTGGTGAAATCGAAACGGCGACCATATACAGCCCAGTCGCCGATGTAGGTCACGATTTCCGTACCGCTGGTGACGTTGTAGGTGTTGTGTTGCAGTGCGAGATTACCGGGCACTAATTTGGAAACCCGCGCACCGTTGTCGCCGTCCAGGCCACCGTGGTCACCGCCATTATCGGTTGCCGGTGAAATACCGCCTTGTTGGCCGGGCAGGGTGGATGGCGTATTCGAAATCCGCGCTGCATTGATTGCACCGGTCGGATTGAGATTACCTGCGTTGGGATTGCCGCTGACCGGTTGGGGCGTGCCGTAATCAATGGTGTTCGGAATGGGTACCGGACACAAATCCGGATCAGCGTAGCCCACCGCCGCAGACCATTGGCCGGGGTAAGCGGTGTTGCCTGGATGAATGGAATGGGTATCGACCAACGCGCGATACACAGCACCCTGATACGCCACGTGGGTACCGGCGCTATAAATCTTGCCGCTGGTAAATTCTTCCGCGCAGAAACCGACATCGGGAATGTTGTTGCCATTGGAACTGCTGGAGCCTGAGCCACCGCACGCGGCTGCCGTGGTGGATGACCAGGCATTGGTATAGGCCCAGCCGACGCCGGGTTCATACGCGGAATTACCGCTGGAGCACCAACCGGCGACAGTGCACGCATAATAGCCGCCGGCATGGGCGACTACACTGCCGGCCTGGTAGCTGGTGCCGGCAGTGTAGGCAGGGCAATTACCCGTACTTGAGGCGGAGCTGGCCACCGAGCTGCTCGAACTTGATACGGGTAGCGAACTGCTCGAACTTGCAGGGACGCTTGAGCTGGCAATTGAACTGCTGGAGCTGGGCACACTGGAGCTGTTATCGCAGGCTCCCAGATCTTCCCACGCATGTTGCCAGGCCCAGCCGACACCGGGTTCATAGGGCCCGCCCACCGTGCACCATCCTCCCACTGTACAGCGATAAGCATGATTCACCTGTTTAACCAGGCTGCCGGTGGAATAACTGCCACTGGCATATGGAATTAATTCACTGCAGTTGTACGCGTAAGCCTGACCGACTGACATACTCATGATAAACATCAAGGCGAAAGCCTTTACTTTGATCATGTTTATTTCCTCTTATTATTTACGTTTTTTGATAACGCCCGATTACGGCAGGTCATTGCCTACCACCATTGGCCGATGACAAAGATGCAAGCGTTGGAGAGGTAAAACGGCGTTTCCTTGTGCACAGAATGCTGTCGAGCAGCGACAAAAACGTGCCGCACATACAACGTGGAAATGCGATGACAACGCTGTCTTAAAAAATACATCAAGCGATAAAAATTGCGTTAAATCCCGAGGAATTTTTATTGACAACGTTGTCCATCAAAGCTATTGCCTTTGTGTGGTGCTTGTCAACCCACATAAGGGAAAACTGCGGAGAGGAAAACAGATTGGTGGCAGACTTGTTGAAAAGAATGTCATGAGCGCCGGCTATGGCCGGCGCAGCACATGGATTTTTCCCTGTTGTTCAGCAGAAAGTAATTCATCGGCAGGCAGCAGCGGCGAATCAATCCCTTTGCTGCCGGCCTCCACGCCGATCCAACAATTGCGTCCGTTTTGTTTGGCGGTATAGAGCGCGCGGTCGGCAATGTCGATAGTGTGTTCCCAGGACAAAGCCGCGGGTTTGTCGGTATAAAAGGGATAGGCCGCAAAACCGATGGAACAGGTGATGGTTAAATCAGAACCGGATTCAATAATAAAAGCGTGCTGCGCAATCATTTGGCGAATACGTTCGGCCATCTCGATCGCTTGCTTGCGTGCACAGAAGCGCATCACCAACAAAAATTCTTCGCCGCCCCAACGAACCAGATAATCGGATTCGCGCAACACCTCGCGCAGAACCCCGCTTAATTGTTGCAGTACCTGATCACCTGCTGCGTGGCCGTATTCATCGTTGATGTGTTTGAAGTGATCCAGATCGAGCAGCATAAAAACCAGATCGCTATCAGTAGGAATGGCGCCAGTGCTATCAGCTTGGGCCTTAACGTAATTGCGTGCGACGATAGCGGTATCTGCACCGATAAACTTGTTGAGGAAGCGCCGGTTGCGCAAACCGGTCAAGGGATCGGTGAGGCTGGCTTCTTCCAGTTTGCGATTAATTTCCTGCAGGTGCATTTGCATCTGCTTTAAGTGCTGGTTTTTTTGATCCAGCTCTGCGGTGCGCTCAGCCACTTTTTTATCCAGGTGACGGTGAATATCCAGCAGTTGCAAATGCGTGTGAACCCGTGCCAACAATTCTTCGCGCGCAACCGGCTTATGTAAAAAGTCATTGGCGCCGAGGGAGAAAGCCGTGACGAGATCCTGCAATTGGGTTCGTGCGGTGAGGAAAATAATCGGCAGTTCCTGCGCCGAAAATTGTTGGCGTAAGGTCTGGCATACATCGTAACCGGACAGGTGCGGCATCATGATATCCAGCAGCACCAGGTCCACTGGTTGCTCACGCTGAATCAGCTCAATAGCCTCTTTTCCGCTGCTGGCTTCCAGAACCTGATATTGTTTAAGCGATAGATAATTGCACAGCACTTTGCGATTCACCGCATCATCATCCACGATCAAGATGCGGGCGATAAAATCCTCAGCAAGTTGCTGATGAAATGCTGTCAGGTTGGCTTCTGTGTGGCTCGGCTGCTCAATCGAATCATCAAGCGCCGGGCCGCCTTCTACCGAAGGCGTCGGATCTGCATAATCAATGTTGCGCGCTTGCCAGGGCAGGTTAAACCCGAATTCCGACCCGCTTCCCAGCGTCGAGGCCACAAACACCTGGCCGCCGTGCAGTTCGATGAGTTTACGTGTGATCGATAGCCCCAAACCAGTACCCGCCTGGGTGCGGCGCACGGAATCTTCCACCTGGTGAAAGGCTTCAAAGATAGTATCGAGTTGCTCGGCAGGAATACCGCTGCCGGTATCCATCACCTTGACCTGTAAATTATCCCCATCAATGTGGGCGGTAACGGTCACTTCTCCTTGATCAGTGAATTTAATGGCGTTACCGATCAGGTTATGCATGATCTGGATCAGGTGATCCTCATCGGCATAAATACCGGGCAGGTCCCGGGGTATGTTATTGCGCAGCACCAGTGGCTTGTCACCCACCAGCGGGCGCGATAAGGCCAGTACCGTGTCTACCAGGGTATAAAAATCGAGCATTCGTGGATGCAATTTGACGTTTTGGTTTTTGAGTTTGGAAAAATCAAGAATGTCATTGACCAGATTCGCCAGGCGTTTACCGCTGCTGACAATCATTGCCAGGTTTTCCTGGGTGGCTTCCGGTAATTTGCCGGTGACGCCGTCCAATAAAGATTGGGCCAAACCGATAATGCCATGCAAAGGTGTACGCAATTCGTGGGAGGTGTTGGCAAGAAAGTCATCGCGCATTTTATCCAGCGCCTGCAAGCGTTTAACCAGTGATCGCTCCTGCTCAACTTTTTTTCGTTCGTAATCCAGCTTGATTTGTTGTGTGTGAATAAACCAGTAAATCAAGCCGGCGATCACCAGAATATATAAGGTATACGCCCACCAGGTGCGCCATAGCGGCGGCAGGATATGCAGGGTGACGGCAGTGCCTGCGTCATTCCACACGTCATCGTTATTTGACGCTTTTACATGGAACACATAAGTGCCGGGGCTGAGGTTGGTGTAAGTGGCGCTGTGTCTAACGCCGACATGGTTCCAGCCATTATCGAAGCCTTCCAGAAAATACGCATACTGGTTCGATTCCGGCGAGCGAAAATTTAACGCCGCAAATTCAAACGAAAAAACCGACTGATTATATTTCAGCGTGATGCTGCTGGTGGTGTTGATGGATTGATTCAAAGGTGATTCTTCGCCAATAGCAACGGGCTGATTGAACACCAGAAAATCCGTCAGTACGACTGGCGGCTTGACCGGATTCACATCGAGATCCTGCGGGCGAAACAACGTAAACCCTTTGCTGTTACCAAAAAATAATTCACCGGTGCGCAACCGTATGGGTGTGTTACGGTTGAATAAATTACCGCTCAAGCCGCTGTTGCTATCGTAGTGGCGGAAACTGTTATCACGCGGGTCGAGGCGCGATAGCCCCTTTAAGGTGCTCAGCCATAAATAACCCTGCTCATCTTCTTCTATCCCGGTGACCACCTGGTCAGCCATGCCTTCGGCGATACCGTAATGAATAAATTCATTGGTGCCCCGGTCCAGCCGATGCAAGCCACCGCCGTTGGTGCCGATCCACAATTGATCCCGGCTGTCTTCATAGATCGTCCAGACAAAGTTGTTGTGTAATGACCTGGGGTTTTGTTCATCCTGTCGATAATGCCTCGTGAACTGGCCGCTGGTGCGATCAAACAGATAAAGGCCGTGCACGCCGCCCACCCACAAATTGTTCTGGCTATCTTCAAGCAAGACGCGGCCATAGAGTTTGGTATCGCCATTCAGCTGTTCGCGCTCGGGCAGGTAACTGGTGAAACTGTCGCTGTCGGCGTGATAGCGGTTAAGCGCTTCTTCGGTGACAACCCATAGTGTGCCTTCCCGATCAATCAGGACATCCCAGGCTTCGCGGCCCACCAGGGCGCCCGGCTTTTTTGCATCGGGGAGATAATGAATAAACCTGTCGCTACCCTTATTGCGGCGATTCAAACCGCGATCCCAGGTGCCTACCCACAGGGTTTGCTGCGCATCTTCCACAATGGACAGCACGGTGCTGCCACTGATGCTGTGGGGATCATCGGGGTTATGTACAAAACGGGTAAAGGTTTGGGTGTCCCGCTCAAAATAATTCAAGCCAAAACCGGCACCGATCCACAGGTTGCCTTGTTGATCCTCAAACCCTGCCAGTATGCCACCGTCAGCCACGCTGTTGGCGTTGTGGGGGTTGTGGCCGTAGTTATTAAACACCGACGCGCGTTTGTCGACCATGTCGACACCGGAAGGAAAATAACCGATCCACATATCCTGATTGATATCGCGATAAATACTGCGTACCACATGGTTGCCGGGGCCGGTGGGATTGGCTTCAGAAAAGCGAAAGCGCGAATAATCATTATTGTCGGGATTGAAAATATGCAGAGAGGTCCCGTCGCCGAGCCAGATGAGTCCTTGTTGATCTTCGTTGATATCCAGCACTGCATCACTTTTTTCGCCGCTGTGATGGTGCACTGCAATAAAACGATCATTGGCGCGATCATAGCGATGCAGGCCACCACCCAAGGTGCCGACCCACAATCGGTTATGGCTGTCGACAAACAATTCGCGCACGCTGTTGTGGGTCAGGCCGGAATGGGTTTCGGGTGCGGAGGCGGGCGCGTTATCGGGATTGTGGCGATAATGGCGAAACCGGTTGCTGTCAGGATCAAAGCGGGTAACGCCGCGGGCATTGTAGCCAATCCACAATATGCCTTCATGGTCTTCCGCAATTGCCCAGGCCATACGTTCAACGCCGGGTTCTTCCGGTAAGGCAGAATCATGGATAGCCTGGGTTGTTTGTTCTTCGGGATTAAAATGGTAAAAGCCGCTGGTGCTGGCCAGCCACAAGCGGCCCTGACGATCCTCCAGCATATCCCGGACGTCATTTGAGTCTCCGGTCTGGCCGGCGATGTTGTAACGCGAAAAATCGTCGGTGGTGGGGTTGTAACGATTCAGCCCGGCACTGGTGGCAATCCATAATTGACCGCTGCGGGTACGCAATAAATGATGGATGGTATTGGAGCTGATGCTGCGCGGATTATTTTCCTGGTGGCGGTACACCTTGAGTTCATAACCGTCGTACCGCGCCAGGCCATTGTCGCCACCGAACCACATAAATCCCTGGGCATCCTGATGAATGCTGTCAACCAGCCCGAGCGTTTCGGTCACGGCGGGAAGGATATGCCGGAAGATTAAATTCGGCGGCGGTTTGGGTGAGGCAGACGCCTGCGCAGCTGACGCGGTAGCGGTAAGCAGCAGTGTCAGGAGCAAACCCTGTATCGCACGGCGTGTTGTTGTGCGGGTGTTAGAGCGCGAGAGGAATCCCGGCAACCTGAATCCATCCGATGCATTTGGCTGGCGCAACAAGCGGATGCCAAACAATAGTCTTATCACCAAAAAACCTCGTTTCTCACTATCTTATACTCAAGCTATCAGCCAGGGTTTCCGCACAATCAGGGCGGCGGAACCTTCACACAGTGTAGACCAGGTTGCTGTTTTTCTCGCGCGCGTTGCGTTCGATTCCGAGAATGTTTGGCGGAGCCCTTGGTTAGCTAATTAACAAAGCTCGGTCCTGCGGTTGTATTCCCGGGAAGCGCCACGTTATATTGAATTTCCCTTTGGTGTTGTTTGCCTACAGACACACGCTGGAAACAGGAGCGGCATGAGCATACTGACCCCCACGCAACACCTCACCTTAACCAGGCTGGCCCACAAGGGGTCACAGTGGTTGTTGGCCCCGGCGCTTTGGTTAAAGCGTCCGAGTCTGGTGCGTTGGCAAATTCAATTGCTGGAAGGTTTCAGTTACCGCAAACTCAGCCATTTTTTTTATGATGCGCTGGCCGCTTCAGGTCATCCCGAGGTTGCGCGCGATTTATTGTTTGCGCACATCAATCGCCTGGCGAGTCGACCAGTCAATGTCAGTGCCAAAACTTTGCGTCCCTATTCACCGCCGTTGGCGCAATTCACTCGCACAGAAAAACACCACGCACTGACTAAAGTCCTCGCCGATCTGGAAGCGCAGGGCGTGCGGCCCTTTTTATGTTTTGGTGTGTTGTTGGGTTTTTTGCGCGAAGGGGATTTTATGCAGCACGATGCTGATCTGGATATCGGCATTTTGTTACAGGAGCACAGCTGTAATCAGGTTTACGCCATACTGAAGAAAATGGGCTATCACATCGACAGCCATCAACCCGATCCCTGGCCTTGTCGATTGAAAGTTACGGTACCCGGCACAGAAATCCCGGTGGATATTATTTTCTTCCATCCACATGAAGGCAAACTGCAAACCTTTGCGGAATGCTACGGCCATTTACTGATTCGCAACCGTACCGCCTTCACACTAACGCGTGCAGAGTTTCAGGGAATCACCGCCTGGATTCCGGAAAACCCGGAAGCCTTCCTGACCGAAAATTATCAGGATTGGCGCCACAAGGCCGATTATCATCACTGGGTGTTAACCTCACCTCTGACGGATTTCAGCCAGCCTATTGTCGAATATTGTCTCGCGCGTGAATTGGCATACAGCTTGTATCGAAACCGTTTGCATACGGTGATGCGTTTGATGGCGATAGGAAAGAGTCGCTACGCGCACAGTCCATTCTGGCAGGAACTGATCATAGGGCAGGTATCATGAAAATCATTTATACCAAGATGGTCGCCGATTTATTTCATCCCGGTCACGTTAATTTTTTACGCAATGCGCGGGCATTGGGCGATCGCCTGGTCGTGCATGTGGTGAGTGATGATCGTGTCACGTCGTTCAAGCGGCAGCCGGTAATGAGCCAGGCGGAGCGGCTGGCCGTGGTGGCAGCCTGTCGTTACGTGGATGAAGTTGTTGAAGAGGGTCCGCGTATTATCACGCCGGAATTTATGCAGCAAAAAGGCTACGCCATCTACGCATTTGCGTGTTGTGGTACAGAAGAAGTTGTAACCAAGCGACGGGATTGTCCGGACCTGCCTGATCATATGTTGGGTATATTGTCCTACACGGACGGGGTTTCCACTACCGGGTTGATACAGCGTGTGCAACAACGTTTGCAACAGGCGGAAACATCACTTGAACGCCACGACCTTTCCCATGTGTAGGCCATGCGCTCTAAGTCGATGCATTGTTAAGAAAATAAAACGGCTTCCTGTTTAAGCGCAGTCGAAGTGGTCGCTGTTTTATATCCTGCCGGATATTTTTCTCCCCAAATGGCAGTACCAATCCGCAGGTGCGTGGCACCGCAGTCAATCGCAATCGCATAATCCTTACTGAACCCCATTTGACAATGCGACAAACCATAGTGATCAGCGAGCTTGCGCAATGCTGTAAAATGGGGCGCCGGTGCATCCGTTTTGGGCGGGATGGTCATTAAGCCGGTGATGGGAAGATTCAGAATGAGGCAGTGTTCGATCAAATCCGGCGCAAGCTCAGGCGCAATGCCGTTTTTGCTTTCCTCCTTGCCGATATTCAGCTGCACAAAAAATTGTTGCGTCGCCAATGACTCAGGTTCTTCTTTAAGTAACCGCGCCACAATATCGGCTTGGCGTATGCTCGCTATACCTTCAACGTGATGAAAATGCTGCATGATGCGGCGGATTTTATTGGATTGTAAAACCCCAAAATAGTGCAAATGCAAATTGTGCGGGTGCACATATTTTTTCTCACTTTCCTGCCAATATTTTTCGGCGAAATGCCGATGCCCTGCGTGCGCCAAGGCTTCAATTTCTGCAAAGCGACGCGCTTCGGCCGCAATGGTGACAAGCCCACCTGCACCAACAAAGTGCCGGATATTGGGTTGGTTCATGAAGTTGGTGTAACGTTCCTGCAGTGATTCATAATGAGGTAAGGATATTGCCAAGCATTCCATGATCATAGCCCTCTATGAAAATAAGAAACACGCGGACACACACGATTCGAATCTACACCAAAAAATTTTCCTGCGAAACAAGTAATGTCACAGTGTCGAAACATTTTCCAGTTATGCTGATAGTAGCCTTTATCCGCGTTTTATGTGCGCTGACTAACAGTTTCCATCAGGGCGATCAGTGTGGCTATTCGCGCATTGGAGAGCTGACGATAGTCAGGGTAGGGCGTCACGATTACGCGGTGGTTCTCATTTATCGCAAAATGATTATCAAGCCAGGTTAATGGTGGCAGATCGAGTGTGGCGGCGTAAGTTTTACCCGCGACGAGGTGGAAGGTACTGTGTTTTGCATGAACTTGCGGTGTGCTAAATAACAAAGCGGCAATAGATGCCGGTTGAAAGAGTCGCGTATCTCGGTAGGTTTGCCAGGTATCCGGCAAATCAGTCATGCCAGTAGCAGTTTCCCTGCTATTTTCCCAATTAAAAAGAAACTTTGCGTATACGTTAAAAACCTTTTGCCAGTGATTGCTGGTATGCCTGACAATGTGATCTATCTCACCTGGCACAAATCCGCGCAGTTCATTCATCCTGGGGTAATCGTCAATGGGCGGGCGATTGGCGATATAGATTTTTATAG
>CAMLOU010000007.1 GCA_946481735.1 uncultured Cellvibrio sp. | reverse complement strand
ATTCCGCCTCCATCATTTTGGGGAGGCGGTAGATGACGACGTTTAGGAAGCTGCCTACAAGAAGACCGAAAGTGCCAACAACAATAACAATGTAGTTAAATGATATCCAATACTCATGTAAATACAGCATTCGTTTTAAATTACCTGCCCGAGCTGGAAAATAGGCAAATACATCGCGATCATAAGACCACCCACCAATACACCTAATACTGACATAATCATAGGTTCAAGTAGCGAAGTTAAGCTATCAACCATATTATCAACAGCTTCCTCATAATACACGGCCACTTTATCCAGCATTTCGTCGAGAGCGCCAGACTCTTCACCTATGGCGGACATTTGTATTAGCAATGTAGGAAACAGACTTTTTGTGCGTAACGCAGTGTTCAGTTGAATACCAGTAGATACGTCCTCTCTAACTCTAATAATGGCTTCACTGTAAACCCTATTGCCTGCTGCTCCGGCAACTGATGTCAATGCATCGATAAGAGGTACCCCTGCTGCAAACGTGGTTGATAATGTACGAGCGAAGCGGGCCATCACCGATAAATAAAGGATCTTTCCAATAATGGGCACTTTTAATAGATATTTATCAACAAAATACGCAAAACTATAAGATCGACGAATCATTTCTTTAAGTGCAAATACCGCGGCAACCGCACCAATAAGGAATATGAACCACCAGTCCTGCGCCAGCTCGGATAAATGTAAAACGAAAAGTGTGAAGGCTGGTAGCTCGGCACCAAAACTGCCGAATGTTTCTGCGAATTGTGGAACGACTTTAACCAGCAAGATACCGGTCACCACAATTGCCACTACAATTACTGCGATTGGATAGGTCAACGCTTTCTTTATCTTTGCCTTTAACGCTTCGGTTTTCTCTTTATAAGTAGCGATACGGTCTAACATCGTTTCCAATGCACCGGCTTGTTCACCGGCCTCAACTAAATTACAAAACAGGTCGTCGAAATATTTGGGATGTTTGCGCAACGAAGGAGCAAATCCTCCCCCCGCAGCCACATCATCACGGATGGTTAAAACAAGGTCTCTTAAAGAAGGATTATCTAAACCATCAGCAACAATATCAAATGCTTGCACCAGCGGAACACCCGCCTTCATCATTGTAGCCATTTGACGGGAAAACACAGCGATATCTGCAGGCTTAATAGCCTTTTTGCTTGAAAATAGCGGTTTTGCTTTTTTGCTAACGTTTTTGGCGGATATGCCTTGCTTTAGAAGTTGCGCCTTTACAATAGCTGGACTGGTACCGTTGATCTCGCCTTGAATTTTGTTGCCTTTTCTGTCTACACCTTTGTACACATATACGCTGGCGACCGGGCTTTTAAGCTGCTTGGCCGCAGAAGAGGTAGAGCTTGTTCTTTTTGCAGTTACGGTTGCCATAGGCTTAATCCTTGGTTACTCGGTTAGCTTCTTCGAGGCTGGTTAGCCCCATCGCCACTTTACGCAGGGCTGATACGCGCAGATTGTTAAAACCCGCTTCTTTGGCTGCTTTGGCAATTTGCAAGGAGTTGCCTCCTTCCATTATAAGGCTGGCAATTGTCGGGGTGATGCGAACCACTTCATAAACACCCAGTCGACCTTTATAACCTTTATTGCACTGATTGCAACCGACAGGATGGAATATCTGAAACTCAGTTCGAGGTATTCCAATATCCTCAAAGCCTTCGGCTTTGAGGATATCGTCAGGAATATCCGTGGCTGGTATTTTGCAACTTGGGCACAATCGCCGAGCCAGCCTTTGCGCAATAATTAGGCTCACGCTCGTGGCCACGTTAAAAGCGGGCACACCCATATTGAGTAAGCGCGTGAGCGTCTCTGGCGCGCTATTGGTATGTAGGGTAGACAGCACAAGATGGCCCGTTTGTGCTGCTTTAATCGCAATTTCTGCAGTTTCCAGATCGCGAATTTCTCCAACCATGATGACGTCCGGGTCTTGTCGAAGAAAAGAGCGCAGTGCTTCAGCAAAGGTTAAGCCCACACGGGTATTCATCTGTACCTGGTTAATGCCTTCAAGATTAATCTCCACTGGGTCTTCGGCGGTAGAGATGTTTGTTTCTGAAGTGTTAAGAATATTTAAGCCAGTATAGAGCGAAACAGTTTTACCACTACCGGTTGGGCCGGTAACCAGGATCATGCCCTGTGACTGCGCCAAGGCATCCAAATAGAGCTTTTTTTGGTCGTCTTCATAGCCCAGCGCATCAATGCCCAGTTTGGCTGCTCCCGGATCAAGAATCCTCAATACAACTTTTTCGCCAAATAACGTCGGCAAGGTGTTGACCCGAAAATCGATGGCTCGGCTTTTGGAAATTTTCATCTTAATCCGGCCATCCTGTGGCACACGACGCTCGGAAATATCCATTTGAGACATGACTTTAAGACGTGCTGCCATACGCGTTGCAAGATTAACCGGGGGGCGGGTTACTTCATGTAAGATTCCATCCGTCCGAAAGCGCACTCTATAGGCCTTTTCATAAGGTTCAAAATGGATATCGGATGCACCGCCTTTGATTGCATCCAATAAAACTTTATTGATGAATCGAACTATCGGTGCCTCATCAGCCTCCGATTGCCCCTTGTCGTCAGTCGTATGCTGTTCATCAACAGCCTGGATATCCAGATCTTCCAGCCCTTCATCATCTAGCCCGCCGAGGGTATCGCCTATACTTTCTTCCTGTGCGCTAAGGAACTTTTCAATAGCTGTAGATAGTTTGTCAGCCTCAACAAGAATCGCTTCTGTGTTAATCCCGGTGTTGAACTTTATCTCGTCCAGCGCGTGCAGGTCGGTTGGATCGGCCACGGCAACAAACAAACGGTTACCCCTCCGCGACAAGGGCAATGTGTGATGTTTTCGGATTAATTTCTGATCTACAAGATTGGTGGGAATTGATTCACGATTAAGTGCATCCAGGTCAAACAGGGGGGTACCGAACTCATCTGAGGCTGTGCGCGCAATTGTGCGGGCATCAAGGATAGCGTTATGAACCAAATGCTGTACAAAAGGCACTTTCTCTTTGCCTGCCTGGGCTAGTGCCTTACGTGCTAACTCCTGATCCAGCAGGCCGTCTGTAACAAGACGCCGCGCAAGACCATTCAGAGATGGGGCTGGGTTATTCATTATCTTCCAAATCCTATTAGCAATTTATTGCTGGCAAAGCCAAAAAAGAGAGGTAACTGTAATCGCTAATATCCTTTATAGCTATATTTTGGCTCGATAATCCAGTATAGAAGAGAATTTGATGGGTAACGAGGGTATAACAGCATTCATAATGCATAGGATAAGTGACAAAAAATGTCATAAATTGTCATTTTTGTTGGTGTAAAACGCAGGCTTTATTCTTCGCCGTATGTGGCAAAGCTATTTGAGCCGCAAAATAAAGGGCGGTGGGTTTCTGGTATAGGTTTTGCTTGAACTGCATTGGTATTACGTTGGTTTTTATCAATTCTCGGAGATACAACATGAAAAGAATGCAACATGGCTTTACTCTTATCGAATTGATGATCGTCGTGGCGATCATCGGTATTCTGGCTGCGGTTGCCCTGCCGGCTTATCAGGACTACACCATTCGTAGCCAGGTATCAGAAGGCTTGGCTATGGCTGCTGAAGCAAAAGCCGCTGTTAGTGAGTTCCGCTCCAGCCGTGGTCGTTTGCCTCCAAACAATGAGTCTGCCGGTATGGCTCCGTCACAAAGTATTGTGGGTAACTATGTTAGTGGGATATCGGTAGGGGATGGCGGTATTACGATAACGTACGGAAATAATGTTAACGATACTATTAATGGCGCAACACTAGGTTTGACTGCGCGTTCTGCCGGAACAACCTCGCCTCTTGCATGGGTATGTGGTGATGCGGTTCCGCCGCAAAATACAGCAGTGGTCGGTACTCCAGGTGTAACATCAGCAAGTCTTTTGCCAAAATACCGTCCTTCTTCTTGCCGTCAATAAGCATTAATAATTTGTGTGGCAAACAAAAAGGGGGCTTTTGCCCCCTTTTTGTTTGCTGGTCTCCCGGGGTTTATGGAAGCTTAAATTGATGTCGTTTTCCTTGGTAAGGTTATTTTTCGGAATAATGTTAGTCGGGGTGCTTCTGTTAGCCTACTTTCCAGGGCTTGGCGGCCCCTTTATGTTTGATGATATGCCCAATATCATCAACAACATAGCGTTTGGCGAAGGCAAATCCTGGTGGGATATCGCTTTCTCAATAAGGTCAGGGCCGCTGTACCGTCCGGTGGCAATGGTGTCTTTTGGGGTTAATCATGCTCTGAGTGGTTTTGATCCCTGGGTATTTAAGCTGACTAATGTATTCATTCATATTTGTTGTGCGCTGGCGGTGTTTTTTCTCACATCACAGCTTTTGTACGCATTATCTGCACGCTATATATCCTTGGCCTGGTTAGCGGACAAGAGAATCTCCATTGCTTTTTTGGCCGCGCTCCTGTGGGGATTGCATCCTGTCAACCTGACCTCAGTGCTCTATGTTGTTCAGCGCATGACTTCGCTTTCCGGCTTATTTATGGTGCTGGGGCTAGGCTTATACTGCCTTGGTCGCAACAGAATCATCCAGGGTAAAAATGGTTGGTGGTTCATCCTGTCATCAGCGTTTATTGCGTTTCCCCTCGCGGTGTTCAGCAAAGAAAATAGCCTGGTTTGGCCTGTTCTGGTGCTTTTTATAGAATGCCTTGTTTTTGGATTTCAATCACCCAAACCCTTGGAGAAAAAACTATTTACCTATTTTTCCTTTCTAGGGGGGCTGATCCTCGTAGGAATTATTCTGTGGCTGATGTTCAATGTCAGCTGGCTGGAGCGAGGCTATATTCACAGGGATTTTGATTTATACCAGCGCATATTGACGCAGCTACGTATTTTATGGGCCTACGTTTATTGGATTATGGTGCCCTTTTACGGCTCCTACGGACTGTATCATGACGATATTCTTATTTCTCAAAGTATAAGCCAGCCGTGGTCAACCTGGATGGCTGCCCTGGGGTGGATGGCATGTCTCGCGGTAGCTGGTCTGTCGTACAAGCGCCACCCTTGGTTGGCTTTATCTGTCGGGTTTTTCTTGATTTGCCATATGCTGGAGTCTTCTGTTTTTGGGCTTGAGCTGGTTCATGAGCATCGGAATTATATTGCTTGTCTGGGGTTGCTTGTTCCGGTGGCGGCGGGCCTGGTGTGGCTGCAACAGAAAAATAAAGCATTGATGTATTTGTCTGCCATTCTTTTGGCTGGGTTATTATTCTCCACAACAGCATACCGCGCCTATCAATGGGCAACCTGGCCAAGGTTGGTCTGGACACATGTGGTGAACCAGCCGCAGTCCCCCCGAGCTAACTACGAAGCTGGTCTATGGTATTTCAACGCCATACTGAATAACGAAGATAGCAATAATGATAAGAATATCGCGGAGGCACAAAAATATTTTGATCGTGTCACCTTATATGATGGCAACGAAATAACAGGCTTAATTGGTAATATCAGGTTAAAAGATCTGCAAGGAGAGGTTCTTTCTCTTAATGACGATGAAGTGCGGCAATTACTCAATCGTTTGGAGAACAGTGCTATCGGCGAATCAAAAGGAACTCATCTGATCAACTGGTTTTCATGCCACCAAAGGGGCGAATGTCGTATTGATAACGAAGTCGCTAGAAATATCCTAAGAGTTGCATTGCAAAACCCAAGAGCGGCTAACAGGGTCAAGGGGCGGCTTGCTCATCTCCAAGGTATTATTCTATATCATCAAAAAAATGCGCTTGCCATAGATTATTTTACGGCAGCCATTTCGTTTGATGGCGGTGAAGGGGAGTATTGGGTTTCATTAATACACACCCTCATTGAAATGGGGGCTATAAAAGAGGCTCGGCAAGCATATTCGGATTTTGCGACAACTAAGCCGGAATTACTTAAGCAGTTTTCGTATCGTCTTAAACATCATGCCAAGGTATTAGATGAGGAATAAAAAGCAGCTATGAATGATATTTTGACGGCAAGCTGGGCTGGCGTTCTTCGGGAAAAATCATATGCATTCTTAATTCACCTGCTGTTGAGCCTGCTAGTTTTTTGTTCGGTATTTTATGTATTGTTTGTTTTATGGTATCCAGAACCCTTTTTCTCTATAGATGGTGGTTTGCACGGCGTTAAGCTTATTGTATTGGTTGATCTCGTCATTGGACCATTGCTGACACTGATTGTATATCGCAAGGGTAAAAAAGGACTTGCAAAAGATATGAGCGTTATTGCTTTCATGCAGATAATCTGTTTGTGCTATGGCATTTGGACGCTTTATCAGTATCGGCCCATCGCATTAGTTTTTTACCAAGGAAGTTTTTATAGCATGGATGTCAGCAAATATGCCGGTCAGCCGGACGCTTTGCGTCGCATTAAAGAGATTGCCGGGCAGATACCGGGGCGCGTTATTGTAGAGTTGCCATCAGGTTTTGATGAAATTAGAGCCCTTCGTAGATCAGCAACGGCAAAGGGCGAAACACTATTTGCTCAGGTAGGGTTATATAGCCCCCTTGATAATCAGCCTGATAAAATAAAGCCGCACGCCAGAGATTTAACTCAATATCTTAATCATCACCCGCTTGACAGGGTGGTTTTGGAGCAGTGGGTAAGTACGCATGGTGGAAAAATAGAGGATTATATTTTTATACCAGTGCTTTCCAGGTTTAAGCATACATTGCTCGCTTTTAATGCTGCAACGGGTGAAATGACGGGGGCCGTTGATATCCTGCTGCCCTTGAACATCCAATTGCCATATAGGCAAGATCCGGCGTTTCAATAATTTGGTCCTCAACATGAATATGAAGCTATCTATCGTTCTTCCTGCTAAAAATGAGAATGTCTCCTTAAAGGAGCTATTGCCAAATTTAAAAGTTGCATATCCAGAGGCAGAAATTATTGTGGTGGACGATGGATCAACCGATCAAACGAGTGAGGTATGTTTCGAGAATAGTATTAAATGCATACGGCACATATACAGTAAAGGTAACGGAGCTGCCATCAAGGCGGGAGCTCGTGCTGCGACAGGGGATGTTATTGTTTTTATGGATGCTGATGGGCAACACCAGCCGGCCGCAATTGAAAAACTGCTGATTGCGATAGATGAAGGCTATGACATGGTTGTTGGGGCAAGAAACGGTGCATCCCAGGCAAATATGGGTAGGTTTGCAGCTAATACATTTTATAACTGGATAGCTTCCCTGATGGTGGGGCATAAAATTAAAGACCTGACTTCAGGGTTCAGGGCGGTGGATAGGAAGAAGTTTCTGAAATTCCTTCATTTGCTGCCAAATGGATTTTCTTATCCAACGACAACAACTATGGCTTTCTTTCGTTCAGGATATTCAGTGTGTTATGTTGATATTGATGTGCAGAAGCGAATAGGTAAAAGTCATATTAACCTGTCTAAGGACGGTATTAAATTTTTATTGATAATTTTTAAAATTGCCACGCTATATTCACCGTTAAAATTATTCTTACCTATTAGTTTTTCCTTGTTTTCCACTGGTATTGGATACTATTTATATACCTACTTAACATCTGGTCGTTTTACAAATATGAGTGCATTATTGTTCACAAGCGCATTGATTATTTTTTTAATGGGGCTTGTTTCTGAACAGATAACTGCCTTGATGTATAAAGACAAGGATGAATAAGAAAGCCATGATATATTTTATTATCGGGACCAAGGCTCAGCTTATAAAAATGGCTCCCATTATGCGCATTCTTGCAGATCAGAATATTCCTTATCGTTATATATCTACCGGCCAGCATCGGGAAACTATGGTAGATATTTTAGATAACTTCTCGCTTAGAGAGGCTGACTATCAGATGCATAAGGGACCTGATATCGTTTCTATATCCTCAATGCTTCTGTGGTCTATAAAAATTATTATTAAAACGATTCTAAAAAAGAAAGAGATATTTGAAGGCGGGGAGACAGGTATAGTTCTAGTGCATGGAGATACCTTCTCAACACTGATCGGAGCTATCATGGGAAGGATTGCGAAGTTAAAAGTTGGGCATGTTGAGTCTGGGCTGCGCTCGTTTAATATTCTTCATCCGTTTCCTGAAGAGCTAACTCGGCTAGCGACGTTCAGGCTATCTGATGTCATGTTTTGCCCAGGCGACTGGGCCGTAGAAAATTTGAAGGCTTATTCCGGTAAAAAAATTAACATACATGCCAATACCCTTTTTGATGCTTTATGTATGGCGAAGAATTTTCCTCCTCCATCAAATTTGTCCATCCCATCTTGTGAGTTCGGTATTGTTACATTGCATCGGTTTGAGAACTTGCATCCAAAAAGTGCGCTTTTAAAGTTGATAAATATTGTTGAGTATATAGCGCTTACAAAAAAACTATTGTTTATATTGCATAAACCTACAGAACATAAACTAAAAAAATATGGCCTTTATGATAGGGTTGCTCGGAACGCTAACATTGAGCTGCGGCCTAGGTACGATTATTTCAGGTTTGTTAAACTAATGTCTAAGGCGAAGTTTATTGTGAGTGATGGTGGAAGTAATCAAGAAGAGTGTGCTTACCTAGGCAAGCCAATATTGTTGTTGAGGAGGGCGACTGAAAGACAAGAGGGTTTGGGTGCGAATTGTGTTCTGTCAAGGTATGATTTAAACGTTATAAAAATATTTATTGATAATATCAATCGGTATGAAGTTTATTCCGAGCGTCCAGAAATATCTCCCTCTGAGCTTATCGTAAGAGAGTGTGTGCAGTATATTTGATACTAGCAATGCACAATAGAGCACGAGTGTAATCATGATAGAAATGCAGCTAAATGTATGTCACATATCAGTTTTATTAATTTTCTGCACTCTGCTCTTATTAGCTGTTCTATGTGCCGTTGTTTATTTGGGTTTTATGCTAAAGCGTCGAACATCGCGGATAGAGGAAAGGTTCAAATTTTTGCACAATCATGTTTGGGATACATTGTTATTATCCTCTTTGATGCCTCCAGGCCCTTATCTCCCTCATCCATCGGGCTGGGCTGCCTCTACGGATCTTTTAGTTGAGGCGGTAAGGCGCATACAAAGTAAATCACCTGATATTGTTGTAGAGCTGGGCTCAGGTTTATCAACTGTCGTGATAGCTTCTGCATTAATGAAAAATGGAAAAGGCAAACTAATCTCCATAGAGCATGACAAAGCCTATGCTGAGAAGTCATACAATAGAATTGTTTCGGCGGGACTCGTTGAGTATGTCGATATTCGCGTTTGTCCACTAGTCGCGCAAGAGATGGCTGGTAAATCGAAGTGGTACAATACAGCCTATCTTGATGAGATTGATAATGTTGATTTACTAATCGTTGATGGACCGCCAGCGTTATTTGATGAGCGAATTCGTTTTCCGGCACTCCCTTTTTTTTCTGTTCGAATGGCTACAGGTGGGGTCATGATATTTGATGATACCAATCGAGACGGCGAGAAAGGTTTTATAAATGACTGGCTCAAAAAAAATGGAAATATTGATGTTGAATGGCTGCCTCTTGAAAAAGGCGCAGCGGTACTCAGTGGTTTTGTAAGACCCGATGAAAGTTAGGCGTGCCATTAGCTGGACAACTGCTGGCGTTGCTGTGGCTCAAGCATCATTGCTGGCTAAAATATTTATTGTTGCCTCGGTAACAAATGTTCACGACATTGGGATATATGCGGTCTCTGCTTCGATAGTGGCTGCTGCTTGGATATTTGGAGATGGTGGTTTACGACAGTTATATTTATCTCGTCAAGCCGATTTTTTTTTGAATGATAAGACATGCTTACTTTCCAGTGTATGGATAGGTGTTTTAACTATGTCTTTTGTTGCGATGATGCTGACTATTCCTGCGTCATATGCCATTTCATTTTTTTTGAAAATCGATCCGACCCAACTGATTAGTATGTCATTAATGATAGCATTAAGTTCCTTCCTGGGATCATTGTCGAACCCGTTTCTACTTTTTTCTGAAAGGCAAGCTGATTTTCTGCCATCGGTAAAGTGCGAATCCTTTGGCAATTTGGTATCTCTACTGTTTGTTGCACTTTTTGTGAATGAATGGCAAAGCATTTGGATTTTGCCCGCTTCACAAATTTTATACGCTTTGGTGGTGGTAACGGTTTCTTATTTCTTCAAAAGAGTTCATCTGTCTCATAATTGTAACTTTCGGGCAGCATGGCAATTGCTCACAAAAGGTAAGCCATTTTTGGTTATATCGATCACCACTTATGTGACATATAATCTGGATAAAATCGTGCTCGGCGCTATGTTGTCGCCTGCTGCTGTCGGGATCTATTTTCTGGCACAAAAAATAGCAGAAATACCAGGAAAGATATTTTCTTCCATTGTCGGGCGATTGGCGCTTCCTTTGTATGCGGGTCAGAAGTCAGAGATTGGATTGAGCAATTTAAGAAGCATAATGTATAAAAACTTATTCATCGTTTTGCTTATTTTTGGAATTATTTCATTGGCATGCTATGTAAATATTAAGTTTTCTGTTTGGGCGCCGGATGAAAAGTGGTTGGAACTCACGTATATCTTGCCTCTTATGCTTTTGGCTGTTGGTCTGCGGTCAGGTTGTCATGTGTTGTCTCCTGGTCTTATTGCTATAGGAAGGGTGGGCGTTGATGCCAAGCTTAAGGTCGTTGAAAGTACTCTTTATTTATTTCTATTGCCGTTACTAATTTTTATTGCCGGGTTGTATGGCGCTGTATTTGCATTTCTAGGTATTTATCTTGTTGCTCTGGTTGGGCGGTATCTGGCCTTAAATCGCTTGATGGGAGACTGATAATGCCGCACCCATTGCTTTCCGTTATTATCCCGACTGCTGGTCGCCCACAATTTCTGCCTAGAGCTATTCAAAGTGCACTTCATGCGGCGCCAAAAGGAAGTGTTGAAGTCATTGTTGTTCCTAATGGAAAAGACAAATCGTGGCAAACTAGTGTCGCCCTTTTTAATAAAGAGCGAAGTTTATACATATACCCTATTGAAAAAGCTCACGCTAATGTAGCAAGAAACTACGGTTTATATCGCGCCAGAGGCAAATATGTACGTTTTCTCGATGATGATGATTTTCTATATCCAGACAAAGCTCAAATCCAACTTGATCTACTAGATACAACCCTATCAGAATTTTGTAGTGCTCGTGTAATACACGTTAATAGCCAACATCAATCAATGGGAAGGGTTAATTTCCCTGATACAACGGACTTTGTATGTGCCGCGCTGACATCGAGCGGATTTCGTTTGCCCATAGGCAATGTATTTTTAACCAGTGCACTATCTAATGCGGCATGGGACGAAAGCATACCTAGAGCTCAGGATTACGTATGGATGTTGCAATTGGCCAGGCTTCGCGAGTGGAAGTGGGTGGATTATCCTGAAGATGTTGGTGCATGGTTTCATCACGGTGGTGATCGGGTTTCTTCCACCTCTCCAAGACAAGAGCTTTCAACGTGGGTAATTTCAGCAATTTTCGAGCTCTATGACACTTTATTTCGTGATAGCAGATTAGATCTCCCGCGCAAAAGAGCCGTAGCCGAAGCCATCTGGAGTTTTGCGCATATCCACTTCCCCCGTTTTCCCCTCTATAGTCATGCCATCGCCAAGCGAGCAATGCTAATTGATTCTAATGCAAAACCGCCGATCACCTTTTTACAGCACCCATTAGGAGCGCATATTCCTCCGTTGTTTCTGGAGTGGATGATGCTGCCTAAAAGGTTCAGTAATCACTTGATGCGCTTGCTGGGGGAATATTTTGGAGTGGCCCAAGATACTATCAGAAAGTTATAAATTAATCGTGAGCGTAAATTATGCAGGAATCAGTTGCTGCTGTAGTTGTGACCTATAATCGCCTTAGCCTGTTAAAGAAGTGTTTGCTGGCAATCGCCGCTCAATCCAGAGCAGTTGACGCTATTTTTATCGTAGATAATGCCTCTTCAGATGGCACTGTTGAATGGTTAAAGGAGTGGTTGCCCTCGCATCTTCCCAATGCAACGGCTGTCTTTCTTCCAGATAATCAGGGAGGGGCGGGCGGATTTGCAACTGGCTTAGACTACGCTGTAAAAGTTTGCGACTGGGTGTGGATGATGGATGATGATGCGGAACCACATCCTGGTGCATTGGAGGAGTTGATGAAAGTTGCAGACAATCCAAACAATGTGTATGGATCTTTAGCTGTCAGTGGCCAAGACACAGCATGGACAACAATAGTTCTGGATGACGAAATACGAAAATTGGACAGATCGAATGAAGTGCCTGATATGGCCAAGGTTCAATCGTTACCCTTTCTGGGCTTCATGATTCATCAGCATCTGGTTGAGAAAATTGGCCTTCCTGATGCAGGTTACTTTATAGCTGCTGATGATGTTGAATATTGTTTGAGGGCTGAGCGTCAAGGGGCAAATATTATTATTGCGGGAAAAAGTCACATTGAGCATCCTAAATCGGATCGCTATCTTGCTCATTTGCCCGGACGTAGCTTGGTATGTCTTCGATTGGCTCCATGGAAACGTTACTACGATACTCGTAATCGATTATTAATTGCGAAAAAGTATTTTGGGATAAAGATATTAACACAAACCATACCAGGTTCTTTCGTTCGCCTATTAGCTACTTTAATTTATGAGCCAAATAAATGGGGCCAAATCAGGGCGTTTATGGCTGGTTTTATAGACGGATTATTGGGGCGTAAAGGACGTCGGCATCATAAATGGGGAATCAATACATGATGTTCTTATTCGAGATAAAAATATATGTCTGATGTCGAGTTTCTAGTCGTCGGGGCAGGTTTTGCTGGGAGCATAGTTGCTCGGGAGCTTGCTGATGCCGGACATAAAGTTTTAATTATAGATAAGCGCTCACACGTTGGTGGTAATGCGTATGATGAGCTTGATATGCATGGCGTACTTATTCATCGCTATGGCCCTCATATTTTTCACACAAATGGAGAGAGGATATTTCAATATCTCTCTCGTTTCACTGAATGGCGTTTTTATGAGCACAGAGTGCGGAGCGCTATCAATAATGAGTTGTATCCTTTCCCAATAAATCTCGATACGCTAAATAAATTGTATGGTCTTAATTTGGATGAAGATGGTGCAGCAAAATTTTTTGAGAATGTTCGCGAACCTCGGAACCCCGTGACAACGAGTGAAGATGTGGTTTTGAATTCCGTCGGGCGAGATCTATATGAAAAGTTTTTTTTAAATTATACCCGCAAGCAATGGGGGCTTGATCCATCAGAATTAAAGGCTGGCGTTGCTGCTCGAATCCCTGTTCGCACCAATACGGATGATCGTTATTTTACGGATACTTTCCAGGTTATGCCTTTGCATGGATACACGAAAATGTTTGAGGCTATTTTGGATCATCCACTTGTCGAGCTGGAACTTGGAATTAGTTTCGAGAGTGTTCGCCATAAGGTAAAGGCTCCCCGCATAGTTTATACCGGACCAATAGATGCTTATTTTGATTATTGCTATGGCCCGCTGGAATACAGATCTTTGCGTTTCGAGCATGAGCATATTTCTGCTACTGCGTTTTATCAAGAAGTTGGAACAGTAAATTATCCCAATGAGAATGCTTTTACTCGCATTACAGAATTTAAACATTTAACGGGACAGTTGCACAGTGGCACTTCTATTGTAAGGGAATATCCTATGGCAGAAGGTGAACCTTACTATCCTGTGCCTCGCTCTGAAAACGAAGCGCTATTTAAACGTTATGAACAGCTGGCTAAAGGTGAGCCTGATGTAACTTTTGTGGGTCGCTTGGCCGAATATCGTTACTACAACATGGATCAGGTTGTCGGTGCAGCTTTGGCGGCTGCCAAGCGGTTAGTTGGTTAAGCCATGAAAATCGCTTTTCTTTGTAAGCGTAGATACATGAACAAGGATGTAATAGCGGATCGATATGGCCGCTTATATGAAATCCCCCACGGATTGGCATTGTTGGGGCATGAGGTGGCTGGCTTTTGTCTCAGTTACCAAGAACATGACGACGGTCAATGGAATCACGACTTACCCGATGGCAAAGGTCTTTTGCAGTGGAAGTCCCGCAATACAGGATGGTGCCATACTACATTTTTTTCTTATCCCCGTTACTTACTGAAAGAACTTAAATCTTTCAAGCCAGATATTATTATCGGTGCTTCAGATATTCCTCATATTGTATTAGCTCATTGGTTAGCAAGGCAGCTGTCTGTGCCTTATGCGGTAGACCTTTACGATAATTTTGAGAGTTTTGGCCAAGCCAGGATTCCAGGGTTTGTTGCTGGCTTGCGATATGCAGCTTCGCAGGCAGCTATTATTACTGCAACCAGTGCTCCGTTACGTGATTATGTAATAGAGACATATTCTCCGATGGGCAAGGTGATTGCATTGCCAAGTACGGTGGACAAAACCATCTTTCATCCTGCCAAAAAAATGGCGGCGCGCGAAGCCCTTGGGTTACCTGTTGATGCCAAGTTAATAGGAACGGCGGGCGCATTGTCAAAGTTAAAAGGAATTGGTGAACTATATAATGCTTGGCGGGTATTGGAGGAACAATGGCCGGAGCTTCATTTGGTACTTGCTGGTCCTTTAAGCAAGGATATCGCAGTCCCTGAGGGGAATCGGGTTCATCAATTGGGGATGCTTTCACATGCAAAGATCGCACAATTATTTTGCGCGCTTGATGTTGGGGTTATTTGTATTCCCGATACGCCTTTTGGTCGTTATTGTTTTCCCCAGAAAGCCTATGAAATGCTCGCATGTGATTTACCTGTTGTCGCCTCTAACGTTGGGGCGCTCGGTGAATTATTGGGGGATACCCCTGCTTGTTTATACAAATCGGGGTCAGTTGTTGATATGGTGGATAAGTTAATAGCACAGTTGGAATGTCCTCAAATGCCACAGCTTTCTATTCAGGATTGGTATGAATTTGCAATACATTTTGAAAGACATATCAAGAAAGTAATTAAATAATATTATCGAGTTTAGTTGAGGCGGGTTTCAAGTGCGGGACACATTAAACGTAGTTATTGAAGATGATCATTATGGGGGGCGTGGACACCGCAAGCAGAGCGATAGCTGGGCATCATAGGTTATAAAGGGTTTTCCTTTTTCGTTGGTTGATGATCAGAGTTGCTGAGAGTAGTCACGTCGGCTTACGCAGCTTCGCTGCTAAGCCGACCTACGATCAGGTTTTATAAACCGGTAATACGCATAGATAAATCTATTGCGCGGCAGTGTTTGGTTAACGCTCCAATCGAAATAAAATCCACGCCCGTTTCGGCAATCATCGGTAACGTTTCTTCCGTGACATTACCCGATGCTTCCAGTTTGGCTTTGCCGTTGTTCATCTTCACTGCAGTCACCATATCCTCCACCGAAAAATTATCCAGCATGATGATATCCGCACCGGCGGTGAGGGCTTGCTGGAGCTCTTCCAGGGTTTCCACTTCTACTTCTACCGGTTTGCCCGGGGCGATGTGGTGGGCGCTGGTGATGGCGTTGGCGATGCTGCCGCAGGCGGCGATGTGGTTTTCTTTAATGAGGAAAGCATCGTAGAGGCCGATGCGGTGGTTGTGGCAGCCGCCGCAGGCGACGGCGTATTTTTGGGCGGTGCGCAGGCCGGGGATGGTTTTACGGGTGTCGAGCAGTTTCACTGCCGTGTGCGCCACCAGTTGCGCGTAGTGGTGGCTGATGGTGGCGGTGCCTGAGAGTGTCTGGACAAAATTCAGTGCGGCGCGTTCGCCGGTGAGCAGGCTGCGTGCTTTGCCTTCCAGGTGAAAGAGCGAGCTGTTGGCTTTGGCGAGTTCACCGTCTTTTACATGCCAGCTGATTCGCACAAACGGATCGATCTGGCGAAACACCTCTTCTACCCAGGCCTGGCCACAGAATACGCAGTCTTCGCGGGTGATGACACTGGCTTGGGCAATCTGGTCGGCGGGGATCAGTTGGGCGGTGATGTCGCCGGTGCCGATATCTTCATTAAGTGCATGTAATACGGCGGTGACGATATCGCGTTGCATATGAGGAATGTTATCGGCGATGTGGTTAAGCATAAAAGTTATCCAGGGTAGCAGTGAGCAATGTTGACAGACATCAGTTTTTAGCGGCTTGCTAGCTTACCTTTATTAAGGCGGGGATAAAAATGCTAATACCTGAAGCATATGAGTGGCGATAAAAACGCCATCTATAGCGTATCCAATATGTGAGCAGGTTGACCATTGAAAGCGGCCATCCTCGGGAACCCTTTGGCGCCTCACTGGCCTATTTATATATGCAAAACCAGTAGGGTTAACCCGCCATTTTCACGATGTTTTTTTAGGCGTCAGTGCAGCAGAACACGTTAAAAATGGCGCTTTTTTCAAAATGCCCTATAGCACCAAAAGATATAAAAAAGACAGCGTTGGTCAAAATTAAACCAGTTTTTATGCCTGTTTTTTGCGTTTTCTATGCTTTTTTGGGCAAAGATATATAAGAAAAATCAGCGGTTATTGCTTAATGTGATATGGCTCTCGATATTGCAATTTGCTTCTGGGCGGTGAATTTGCCTTGGTTATACTTCAATCACAGCAGTCTTTCTTTAATGGTAATTCCGCCATGTCCGAGTCCATCAAATCTGATCAGAACAAGGTCGTGCAATTGAATCCGGAGCGTAATGCAGCGCCGCATGTGGCGTTAACGCGCCTGCCGGCTTCCATGCACGCGTTGCGCGATAAAGCGCGCCAGCAATTGCAGGTGATGTTGCGTGAGTTGTTTGATCGGGCCGATGACGCCTTGTTTGAACTGGCCGATAAGGCCACCAACAACCACGAGCAAAACCTCTATTTTGATTCCATGCGCGAAGTGCGTATCCGTCGTCGCGCTATCGAAGCGGCATTTTTTCGCAGTATCGATATTGGTTTTGCGCAGTTACTTGATCCTTATGCTTATCGCGATGCATCCCGCGCTGAAGAAAAAGAATTCTCCCTCGACGAGCTGTCATTGGTCAAAAATGACGAGCTGGAAGAAATGGTGGCCACCGAGGGCATGATCAACAAGGCGAACGATCAGTTTGCCGAAGCGATTCAACACCTGACCTTGCGCATCGATCATCTGGTGCCGGTCAAGGTGTATCAAAAGAATAATCCCTTGGGGGTCGATGTCATCTGCAACGCCTTTACCGATGCGACCAAGGCCGTACGCATTGATGTCAAGGCGAAGCTGGTGCTGTTCAAACTCTTCGATAATCTGGTGATGGCCAAACTGGGCGGATTGTTCCAGGCGCTTAACCAGCAACTGATCGAAGCGAATATCCTGCCGTCGTTGAAGCAGGGCACCAAACCCAGAAAACCCACCACGACTGCACCGGAGAGTCCCTACGGGGCGGGCGCCGGTGCGGCTCACGGCAGTACGGCGCCATCAGGGCAGGCCAACTACGCAGGCGGTGCCGGCTATGACGAGCAAACCAACCAGGTGTTGCATACCCTGCGCGACTTGTTGGGTACGCGTAATGCGGCGCCCGCGCAACGACCCACCGGTGAAGAGCTGGCGAGCCAGGAGTTAATCAATATCCTGTCCCAGGCTCAGCAACGCAGCATGACGTCGTCCGGCGGTATGAATTATGCCAATGCAGCGCCCGTTAATGTCCGGGAGATGCTGAAAGATCTACTGAAAAGCCAGGAGCAAAAACCGCAGAACATCAATCAGGTTGACGATGACGTGATCAACCTGGTGAGCATGATGTTTGAATTTATCCTGGATGACCGCAACCTTGCTGCGCCGATGAAAGTGCTGCTGGGACGCTTGCAGATTCCGATGATCAAGGTCGCCATCGCCGATAAATCCTTCTTCAGCAAAGGTGGCCACCCGGCTCGCCGGCTGTTGAACGAACTGGCCACGGCGGCGCTGGGCTGGCAGGAAAGCAGTGACGAAAATCAGCGCAAAGACAATCTGTTCAGCAAGATGGAAGAGGTGGTGCAAAGTGTGTTGTCAGACTTTGAGGCTGACATGTCCATCTTCAACAGCCTGCTGAATGACTTCCGTGCGTACCTCGATAAAGAAAAACGGCGCGCGCAGATTCTTGAGCAGCGCACTATCGATGCGGAAGACGGTAAAGCCAAATCCGAACGCGCTCGTGCTGATGTGGATACAGCGCTCAATGCGATTATCGGCAAACAGAACTTGCCCGCTGCCGCAGTCAAATTGCTGCGCGATGCCTGGGCCAATGTGATGTTTATTACCTGCCTGAAAAACGGTACCGACAGCGAAGAGTGGCAATCCAAGATCAGCACCGCCCAACAACTGGTGTGGAGCCTGTGCGCGCCCATGGATAAAGATAACCGGCAGCGTTTGTTGAAGCTGGTTCCGGTGTTGCTGCAACAGTTGCGGCAAGGGCTGGAAAGTATTTCCTACAATCCATTTGATGCCACGCACTTATTTAAACAACTGGAAGGCTTGCACCTGGCGCGCTTGCGCGGCGAAGCTGTACCTGTGGCGGTGCCGACACCCAAGGCACCGGAGGCGCCAGCTCCGAAAGCCCAAGCCCCGGCAGGTCAGGCAGAGGTAGCAAAAACAGCAACCCCGGCCAAGCCAGCCACGGTTGCATCACCCGATAAAGTGGCTGCGAACCAGCCGGTTGTTGAAGTCCCGGTCGCCACGGCAGCACCCGCCGTTGAGCAGCCAGAAGTTGCAAAACCTGTTGCCGCTACAGTAACGCAACCCACAACTACGCAATCTGGCACCGCTGATGCACCGCGGGCAGACGCAGCAAAAACCGGGGCGGCCAGTCCCACCGTGGCGGAAACCGTCAACGCCGCACAGCCTTTTGTGGTGATGTCACAGGATGCCGAAGAGCAGTTGCCGGAAGGTGACCAGCATCTATCCCTGGTAGCCAATATCACCCAGGGCAGCTGGTTCGAGATGGCCGGTGACGGTGGTCAGAAATTCCGTTGCCGTTTGGCGGCGATCATCCGTCCCACTGGCAAGTACATCTTCGTTAACCGTTCCGGTATGAAGGTGGCGGAGGAAACCCGCAACAGCCTGGCGCTGGCGATGAAGTCTGGCCGCTTGCGCGTGCTGGATGATGGCATGTTGTTTGATCGCGCCCTGGAGGCCGTTATCGGAAACCTGCGTCAGGGTCGGCCAGCCAATTGATATTCCCCTTGCCCACCGGAACGGTCCAGCCGTTTCGGTGGGTGCCACTCGCTCCTTGGTAGCCTCTTTCTTACCCGCCCATGTATCATGTCGCCTTCCGAGAACAGCAGGCGGACCTCCTTTTGGCACACACTATCCTCAATGGCTGGTTGCAAGGCGTGCGGCATTGTCCCTCGCCCAACTTCAATCAGCGCCCGGCAAATGTGGCTATCAGCTTGTTGGTTATCCATAACATCAGCTTGCCGCCCGGCCAGTTTGGTACCGGCTGTGTGGAAGCCTTTTTCGTTAATCAATTGAACCCCGAGCAGCATCCTTATTTCGCCACTATCGCTGACCTCAAGGTATCCGCTCATCTGTTTATCGCGCGCACCGGTTTGATCACCCAGTTTGTGGCGTTTGACCAACGGGCCTGGCATGCGGGCGCCTCCAGCTTTGCGGGGGTAGCAGATTGCAACGATTACAGTATCGGTATTGAGTTGGAAGGCACGGATGATATTGCCTACACTGATGCACAATATCTGGCGCTCGCTGAGGTCACTCGATGTTTATTGAATGCGTATCCGGCAATAACCCTTGAGCGCATCACCGGCCATGCGCACATAGCGCCGGGCCGCAAAACGGACCCGGGCGCCGCGTTTGACTGGGCGCACTATCATCAACTATTGGCGGCAGGGACTTTATGATCTTCCTCAGTTTGGTTGTGGTTTTGCTGTTGGTGCAGTGGTGGGGTTCAGGCGCGCCCTTGCAATACGACGCCTGGTTTATCCGTTTGGCGGATTCACTAAAAAACCTCGCTGTGATCGGCAGTTCGCCGCTGCTTCATGTAACCCTGAGCCTGCTGATACCCTCGCTGATATTGGCGTTGCTTGTTTACGTTATCGCTGTGCTCTTGTCGGTCAACTGGTTGTTTTTTCTGTACGTGCCGGTGCTGCTTTACAGCTTGGGACGCGGGAATTTTTCAACGGAAGTGAAGGCCTATATTGCTGCCAGTGAGCGGGGTGACAATGTGATGGCAAGCCGGCTAACCGATGAGCTACGTGGTGGTGCCGGCTCGGAAGAGCCCTGCCCAGATGTGGAAAGCTGGCCCATGTTGCACAGTGAAACCTTACGGGTCATCAGCTATCGCGGATTTGAGCGGATGTTTGCCGTCCTGTTCTGGTTTTTTATCCTCGGTGCCGTGGGTGCCTTGCTGTATCGCCTCAGTGTGATCTACCGCGAACGCGAAACGGTTACAACGAGCCATGGTCGTTTAGCAGCGCGCTGGTTGTGGTTGATGGAGTGGCCAGCGGTCCGTGTGATAGGTTTAACCTGGGCGCTGGTGGGGAATTTTGAAACCTGCTATCGCTGTTGGCAGGCGCGGTTGCTGGATGTAAAGCATTCATCCATGACTTTGTTGAACAACAGCCTGCGCGGTGCTTTGGGTGTCGATGATCCACTGCTGGGGAATTGTGATACCAATGACAGTGAACCCACAGTAACGCCTAATGAGCCGGTGTATTCGTTGTCGCTGATTAAAAGCAGTGTGCCGCTGTTTTCGCGCGCGCTGTTGTTATGGGTCTGTGTGCTCGCCCTGATAACGCTGGTCTTATAGCCACTGAATGATTTATTTGTTAACACGTTTGAGGTTTTTATGCCGTCTTTTGACATAGTTTCCGAAGTTGATAAACATGCACTCACCAACGCGGTGGATCAGTCCAACCGCCTCATCACCACTCGGTACGATTTTAAAGGTGTGGGTGCCAGTTTCGAACGCAAAGACTACGAAGTCACCATGACTGCCGATGTAGAGTTTCAACTGGAACAAATGCTGGATGTACTGAAAGGTGCCCTGCATAAAAACCAGATTGATATTGCCTGTCTGGAAATCAAAGATGTAAAAAGTTCTGGCAAGCAAGTCAAGCAGGAAATTATCGTGCGCACTGGCCTGGATTCAGACCTGAGCAGGAAGATTGTCAAGATGATCAAGGATGCCAAGATGAAAGTGCAGGCGCAGATTCAGGGCGACCAGGTGCGTGTAACCGGCAAGAAGCGCGATGACCTGCAAGAATGTATCGCCATGCTGCGCGCTGCGGACATTGAAATGCCGCTGCAATACACCAACTTCCGCGATTAATCTTTATTGCACAATGTAGGTCGGATTAGCGCAGCGTAATCCGACATCAATAATTTTCAAACACTCTCTCAGACGCTCATACTTTTGGTAACGGCGTCGGATTACGCTGCGCTAATCCGACCTACTTGAGATTCTTTATGTTTAATCGTGTGGACGGCAAAGTCCAAAGCTGGCGTCAGGCGTTTAACTCTTATCGTGACATTCGTCTGTTGTACATCTTCCTGTTGGGGTGTTCGTCAGGCTTTCCTTGGGTATTGGTGCTTTCATGCATGAGTGGTTGGCTGAGTGATTCAGGATTGTCTCGCTCCGCCATCGGTTACTTTGGTTCCGTGACATTCGTTTACGCAATTAATTTTTTATGGGCGCCCTTACTCGACCGCATTAAATTGCCGTTTTTTTGCCAGCGGCTCGGGCAGCGGCGCGGCTGGATTATGTTGATGCAAGGCTTGATGCTTTGCGCAACCGTTGGTATCGCGTTTACCAATCCAGCGCTCAGTTTGTTATGGACGTCCTTGTTGGCACTGGCGCTGACGACATTTTCCGCCACTCAGGATGTGGCGATCGACGCTTACCGTATCGACATCATCGGCGATGATAAAGAGCGCTTGCCGCCGGCGTCGGCCATGAGTGTGATTGGTTGGTGGACCGGTTATTCGTTGCCGGGTTATATCGCGTTTCATTACGCGGACGTGATTGGCTGGTCCAATGTTTATCTGGTGATGGCAGCGATAATGGGCCTGATGATGGTCTTTACTGCTATTGTCAGAGAGCCGCAAACCCAGCGCGAAACCTTGCAAAAAATGGCAGAAGAAAAATATCTGCACGCCTTCTCGCACACCGGTTGGTGGCAGCGGGTGGTAGCGCGGATTTCCGTGACCATCATCGAACCCTTCGCTGAATTTTTTCGGCGCAACGGGTGGCAACTCGCCTGCATGATTCTGGTGTTTGTGTTTTTCTTTAAAATCGGCGAAGCCTTTCTCGGGCGGATGTCGATCCAGTTTTATCGCGAAGTCGGTTTCAGCAACGAACAAATTGCCGAATATTCCAAGATGGTAGGCTGGATTATGACGATCATCTTCACGCTGATCGGCAGCGCGATCAATATTCGTTACGGCATTGTGCGCGGCTTGTTTATCGGTGGCGCAACCATGGCGGCGAGTAATTTGATGTTCGCCTGGATCGCGATTACCGGGCCCAGTGAGACCTTATTTCTGGCCACGATTCTGGTGGATAACTTCACTTCCGCATTTTCATCGGTAGCATTTGTATCGTTTATCAGTTGGTTGAGTGGCCGCGCTTTTTCCGCATCACAATATGCCTTGCTGGCCTCGCTGGGCAGTTTGGGGCGCACGTCACTGTCGTCATTCAGCGGGCAAATGGTGGATAGCCTGGGCGGCAACTGGGCGCTATTTTTTGTTATCACGGCGGTGATGGTGATTCCCGGCTTGTTGTTATTGATTGCGATCAGCACGATTTTTAAACGCCGCGAACGCGGCACGCCTCCGGACGGACATGGATCAAATGTCCCATCCGAACCGCAGTAAATTAATTTTCCCGTTGTGGATTTCTACCCCTTCTGCTGTCAGACGACGGATCTGTTCCTGATAACTGGGTGAGCCCGGTGGCAGGGACAATTTGCCCTGGGCATTGATGACCCTATGCCATGCGAGGCGCGTGCCTTTGGGTAATTCGCGCAAAACGCTGCCGGCCAGACGCGCTGCGCCCGGCAAGCCGGCGAGCCGCGCTAATTGGCCATAGGTGACGACCTTGCCGCGCGGGATCTGCTGGAGCGCAAGAAAAATGGCTTCTTTGTTGGAAATGGGCGGGTGCATGTGCTGATTCTCTGGGAATTAAGCGGGCCGGGAATTAAACCGGGGCGATGGCATCAATTACGTTAATTAACACTTTTTACATTGCGCCTGCCGGAGGCGGACATTGTAATCGTGGACAGACAAAATTTTGAGATGTAAAGGTGAGCGAGTGAAGTTTTTCTGGTTATTCCTAGCGCTTATAGTGACGAGTATACAGGCCCATGCAGGTTATTTAGAGCTGACTAACGGTGATCGCGCAGAGGGTGAATTCGTCCGGCTGGAGGGCGATAGTGTGATATGGAAATCAACCAACTTTGGCGAGCTGAATATCAAAAAGAACAAGGTCAAAAATATCGTCAGCTCCAAACCCTTCAAGATCAGCGGCAATGATATCCCCTGCATGCTGGAAAATATGGAAGGCGAAAACCTGGTGTATTACTGCGGGCTGCGATCACGCATGGTGCGCACGCCGCTGCTGTCCGTGAAAGTGATGACACCTTACGAGACCTTTGTAGAAGGCGAATATATTCATCACGGCCGCATTAATTTATGGGGCGCCTACTCGCGCGGTAACGAAGTGCGTGACGAATGGAATGTACAAACCGAATTCACGTTGCGGCGCAGCGAGTTCCGCCACACCCTGGGCGGTGAATATGCCCGGGCTTCCTGGTGGTATTCCGAGCCGCCGCAAAAGTGGAATCTCAGTTATGGCCTTGACTGGTTCTTTCGCGAACGGTGGTTCTGGTCGAATAATATTGCCTTCGGTGTGGAAGAATCGCGCGGCATCGACAGCTACTCCACCCTTGGTTCCGGTGCCGGCTATCAATTCTGGGAAAACAGTAAATCGGCCCTGGCATTGCGCTCCGGGCTGGCTTATTACAACGAAGTGTATATGGATTCATTCGTCATCGACCCGGACTACGAAATCGATGACAACTACACCGCCTGGCGGCTAGCCACTGATTTTCGCTACACCTTGCCGCTGGGCGTTTCGTTTTTCCATAACAACGAACTGATTCAGTCCGTTGATGACAGCAGCAATTTCTATCTAAAAACCACCACCGGCTTGAGCGCCATGATCCTGAGCAAGGTCTACTCGGAACTCAAAGTCGACTACAACGTCGATAATCAACCACAACCCGGAAAGCAGGAGAAGGACACACGTATGTCGGTGGGTGTCAGTTACAAGTGGTGATGTGGCATCATGGCCGACCATGAAGCGAACGGAGTGATTGATGCGATTTTTTTTGATGATGTTGCTTATCTTGCCGGTGATCGAGATCTGGCTGCTTATCGTCATCGGCGATGAGATCGGTGTGTTGCCGACGATTGCCTGGTTGATCCTGACGGCGATCATCGGCATTAATCTGATCCGCTATCTGGGTGTGGCGACTATGTTCAGCGTCAACCAGCAGCTGCGTCGCGGTGAAGTACCGGCGCAAGCGGTGGTGGGCGGCATGATGATGGGCGTTGCCGGTGTCTTGTTAATTATTCCGGGGTTTGTCAGTGATTGTATTGCGGTGCTTTTTCTGATTCCGCCGTTGCGCCGGGGCTTGTTGAATCGTTGGCTGCGCAATATGCGCGTTAAAACGGCGCGTTATCAAGGGAATGTGTACGACGTCGAAGCGGAAACGCCACCGCCAACTGAACCGGAGAAAATTGGTCGCACACTGGAAGGGGAATTTCGGCGGGATGATAAGCAGTAAATAGTTTTGGCGTTGTCAGTTTCGAAATTGTTGAATAGTACTTCGCACGCCGTTTGTCATTGACCGGTCTGTTTCGAAAACGCATGAATACCTCCCTGTAGCTCCCTCAAGTCGTCCATGACTTGAGGGTTTCGAAACAGACCGGTCAACGCCAAACTCATATCGGAGTAAGCTAACGGACATAATAAATTTTGCGTTAGCATTACAAGCCTCATCCCTGAGCCTCGTCGAATTAACGATAAACCCTTACATAATCCACATACATGCGTTGCGGGAAGCGGCTGGTGCCATCCGGGCTGCCCGGCCAGGTGCCGCCCACTGCGACGTTCAGCAAGATCCAGAAGGGTTGGTCAAATACCCAGGGACCGCGAGCGGTCACTTGCGCACGAGTGACGCTGTAGAACTGGTTGCCGTCGACGAACCAGCGGATGCCATTCGCATCCCACTCCATCGCGTACACGTGGTAGTTGGCATCAGCAGACTGGTTCAGGTTGTAAGTGCCCATGAAGGGTGTGTTGCCTGAATAGCCTGGGCCGTGGATCGCGCCGTGGGTCAGGGTGGGCTCAAAGCCTACGTGTTCCATAATGTCGATCTCGCCACTCTGTGGCCAGCCTACATTCCCCAGGTTGTTGCCCAGCATCCAGAATGCTGGCCAGACGCCCTGGGTTTGGGGCAGTTTGATCCGTGCTTCCACGCGGCCATATTGGAAGGAGCGCTTGTCGCGGGTAATCATGCGGCTGGAGGTATATTGGCAGTAGCCGTACCAGCAGTTGTAGTTGGCTGGATTGTTTTGGCGCGCTTCGATCACCAGTACGTTACTGCCTGCGGCCCCGTCAAACTGGATGAAGGAGTTCTGGCCACCGGTGTAGTACTGCAGCTCATTGTTACCCCAGCCGCCGCCGCCGGTTTCAAAAGTCCAGTTGGCTGCATTGATACTGTCAAATTCGTCAGCCCACACCAAATTACTGGTAGTGGCCTGGCGTACCACGATGGAGGTCAGCACGTCGTTGAAACCTTCGTTGTTCAGGCAGCCGTCATTGGCAGTAACGGTGATGGATTGACCGGTGAAATTGTCGTTCATGTACAGCACGGCTTCGTATCCGGGAGCAACCTGAATAGACGAGGTCCGGTCATTGGGGGCGCCGCGTGATTGCAACGCCGCCATGTTATAGGAGCCGACATCCAGACCCACCGACCAGCCGGTGAAGTTACAGTGTTCCCACAAGGTTACCCTGCTGGTGCCACCGCTGTTGGGCACGACTTCAATCCAGTTGAAGTTCCAGTCGCCGGTCTGGGCGAATACACCCAGGCTGTAGGTCCCGGCAGTCAGATTCACGGTGCGGGAGACGGTTTGCCAGTTTTGCCAGCCGCCGGTGTTAGGAATGGTGAAATTGCCCAGCAGTATGGAGCCGCCGTTCAGGTCGACTGATGCAGTACCGCCCACGGTGCTCGCCACGCGCATGCGAATGGTGTAGCTGCCGGAGCTGGGGATCATCAGGCCGTTATAGGCCAGCCATTCGCCAGCCACGATCCAGCCGACATTGAAGCCGCCGCCGCTGTCCGTGGTGGGCTCGATGTCGACGGCATCGTTGCGAAACGCGCCGCCGGTATTGCCCGGTGTTGTATCGTAAAACGCGTTGTAGCTTTCCGCCTGGAAAACGACCGCGTTAGCGTTGATGGAAAGACATGCGAAAAACGCAAAACCCAATACCGATAAAAAACGACCGAAAGGTTTATGCAATAGGCACATTGTTTTTATCCTTTGTTGTAGTGAAAAACCCCCGTGCCAGACGGAGGTCAGTTAATCGCCGGTTGTCAGCCCGGCACTTGCAAATGCCACTCCCGGCTTGGCACCGGGAGCGGCATATTCATTTAACGAGGGCAGTAAAAAGTCACCTCGTATTTCAAGTTGGTGGCGGCCGGGCAACTGGATAAGCCGTAGCCATCGTCATAGGCATACGCGTAAGTTTCGCAATGGGAGTGGATCATGTTGCGATACGCCGTGCTGTCTGCCGGACCTGCGCTGCACTGCTCGGGAGAAATGGGTGGAGTAGGGCAGGTATACATGCGCGCTTGGGGTGCATCCGGGGCGTAGGTCTGGAAGCCGTTGGCCCAATGGCTGAAGGTCAACTTGGCGGCTGGTGAATAGCAGCCAGCGACGGCGCCGGTCGTGGGATTGGTGACCGTAAGATTGACATTAGCCAGGTGCGGGAACTGGCCGTTGGTGCTCAGGTTCTCGTTCACCGGACAGTCCGAAACCCGCAGGGTTGAGCAATCAATCACCCCGCCTTCCGGACCGCCCGGGCCAAATACCGGCGCCGGTTGCGGACCCACCGGACAATGACCGTTGACCACGACTTTCATGGGGACTGTGTAGCCATCCACCATGCTCGAATTCCACCAGTCTCCGCGCCCCAGAGGTTGCCCCGGTGCAGAAGGATTCTGGTAACACTGGGCATCGGTCACGCCAGGAATACAGCCAAAGGTCGCTTCAAATTTGGAATCGATAGGTGGTGCACAACCGCCGGGTGGGCAGGTGAAACCGAGGTTAGCCGGACCGCCGCTGGCGCCGACCCGGCAATTGTGGCCGTTAGCATCGCAACCAAAGCCGGGCCAGAAGCGCATGGCAGGCAGCCCTTTATCGGGAATGTCGTACTCAATAAAACTGCCCAGGCTGGCGAGGCGATGGCGATTGGGTGCGTTAAACGTCACACCGGGCGCGGTGAGCCACTGGACCCACATCGGATCGCCGCAACCGTTGATAATCTTGAGGCGTTTGTGGGTGCCATTGGCGGTGCCCGGCGTGCCAGGATTGTTCACGGCCTCGATAACAATCGAACTCACCTGGTCATTGAAACTGTCGTCGACCAGGCAGGAATCATTGGCCGTCTTGACCACTGAACTGCCGGTGAAGTTGTGGTGTTGATAGAGGATTGCGCGGTAGCCGCTGGACACTTGCAGCGAGGAAACAAAGTCATTGTTGATCCCCAGTGCAATCAGCTGGTTCATCGTGTAGCTACCGACACCCAGCCCGGCAGACACGCCGCCATAATTGCAATGCTCGAATAAGCGCACCACGCCAGTGGTGGGCGGCGGTGTCGTGCCGTTGAAGGTGAATTGCGTCCAGGCTGTATCAGTGGCGCCGCCACTGTTGTTGCCGATCGTAAAGAAATAACGCACCACGGCGCCAGTGTTCAGCCCCGTCACATTGTAGGTGTGGTTGGTACCGCTCGCGCTCATGCGAATATTTTGCTGAACGCCGCCATTAACGGTGTAATGAATATCAGCCCAGGGCGCACCATTCACATAAAAACGCACACTGGACGATGAGGTGACGGTATAGCCGGATTGCTGTGCCGAGGCGAATTGACAAAAGAAGCTGGTCAGCAGGGCAAGGAAGCACAATAGCGAGATTAAATGGCTGGGCGGGCGGGATACATTCCTGAAACGGGAAAAGGTATTCATGTTTCTCGGGCTCCTCTATGGGTTAATTTTTTTACCTCGAAATCGTGTGACCGAATCATTGCTTTGTTATCAACCATCACCGCATAACATCGTGGCCCAGATCCCTTGCTGCTGATAAAAAGACGTCCTTGCAAAGCGGTGATTTACATCGGAAAGGTTAAGGGACAGCGCAAAAGAACCGAAAAAAACAACGCACGAAGCAGGTGTAAACCCCTCGTGCTATCAACTAAGCCTGCTGATAATTGGATAAAAAAAACGCTTTCGCAATACCGCTGAACTCCCACTTTAAAGTGGAAAGTGGGAGCAACAATTCTTCGATTTTTCACAAAGTGGCAAAAATAATGTCAGCCGATATTTATAGAAGTTTTGGCTGTTTAAAAACTGCAGAATGTGACAAAGGTCGGCCCCCGGTGTGATTCATGGTTACCTTTGCCGGTGATGTGTTACCAGACCACACGTTGGTGATCGCGCGACAGCATCAAAAATAATTTCAGATATGTGAAGCCAGGGGGCAACTTCAAAGAGGACTTGCCACTTATTTCGGGGTGGCCGATAAAAAAGTGGGACTTCCTGACGCTCCTGCCTTGAAACACTTTTTTGGCGTAAGGTGCTCGCCCAGGAAGCGCAACACCGGATCAATACAAACAGGTAAAACCGAACAGCCTCGTGATGATTTTCGTGCCGGTGCCACAAAGTCCCGCCGTGCGCAGGTAAAAGCCGTGGTTTTTTGCCTGTTTTTTCATCAATCCTGCGTAAAACCCCTGCAAGCCTGCCGGATGCCAATTTTATTTGCAGGGAGGCAGTTGAAATTCAAGCGGGAAACCCCACCATTGGGGGCACTGCTTTACCGCTGCCAGGCCGATTTCGCAGTGGGTTGGCCAGGTAGTCCAGGTGGCAGTCTTCAGCCTCTTTTCACCGGGAATTCACCCCTTGAAATAGCTGACACTGTCGCTATATAGGCAATCACTCGGGGGAATCCCGGCTAAATTTCCGTGTTTAACTGCTTGTTGGAGAAATGAGCTCATGAAAATTCGTCCTTTACATGACCGTGTTGTGGTTCGCCGCAAAGAAGAAGAAACAAAGACCGCTGGCGGTATCGTGCTGCCCGGTTCTGCGAAAGAAAAGCCAAACCAGGGCGAAGTCTTGGCCGTGGGTAATGGCCGTGTATTGGCAAGTGGTGAATTGCGTCCGCTGGACGTGAAAGTGGGTGACGTGGTGGTGTTCGGCAAATATGCCGGTAGCGACACGATTGAAATCGACGGCGAAGAGCTGGTCATCCTCAACGAAAGCGACATCAAGGCTGTGTTGGTGTAACCACCTCCTTGTCCTGTCACAAACCCTCTGTTGAACGAATTTGAAGGAATTGGAAAATGTCTGCAAAAGAAGTGAAATTTGGTGATAGCGCTCGTCAACGTATGGTTGTCGGTGTAAACATTCTGGCTGATGCTGTTAAAGCTACCCTGGGCCCAAAAGGTCGTAACGTAGTTCTGGAGAAATCCTTCGGCGCGCCAACCGTAACCAAAGACGGTGTTTCCGTAGCCAAGGAAATTACCCTCAAAGATAAGTTTGAAAACATGGGCGCGCAAATGGTGAAAGAAGTGGCTTCACGCGCGTCTGATGATGCCGGTGACGGCACCACCACTGCAACCGTTCTGGCGCAAGCTATCGTGAACGAAGGTCTGAAATCAGTGGCCGCTGGCATGAACCCGATGGACCTGAAGCGCGGTATCGACAAGGCCATCACGGCTGCTGTTGCGCACATCAAATCCATCTCTCAGCCCTGCGCTGACAGCAAATCTATCTCTCAGGTCGGCACCATCTCTGCCAACAGCGACACTTCCATTGGTGGCCTGATTGCTGAAGCCATGGAAAAAGTCGGTAAAGAAGGTGTAATCACCGTTGAAGAAGGTACCAGCCTCGATAACGAACTGGATGTAGTAGAAGGTATGCAGTTCGATCGCGGTTACCTCTCTCCTTACTTCATCAACAACCAGGACAGCATGAGCGTTGAGCAAGACAACCCATACATCCTGTTGGTTGACAAGAAAATCTCCAACATCCGCGAATTGCTGCCGGTGCTTGAAGGCGTTGCCAAAGCAGGCAAGCCGCTGGTTATCATCGCTGAAGACGTAGAAGGTGAAGCCCTGGCAACACTGGTGGTGAACAACATTCGCGGCATCGTAAAAGTGGCTGCGTGTAAAGCGCCTGGCTTCGGCGACCGTCGTAAAGCCATGCTGCAAGACATCGCGGTACTGACGGGTGCTACTGTGATCTCTGAAGAAGTCGGTCTGGATCTGGAAAGCGCAACCCTGGAGCATTTGGGTACCGCCAAGCGCGTGACCATGAACAAGGAAAACACCGTGATTGTGGACGGTGCGGGCAAGCCTGAAGAAATCAAATCACGCGTACAGCAAATCCGTACTCAAATCGAAGAAACCACTTCTGACTACGACCGTGAAAAACTGCAAGAGCGTGTAGCCAAACTGGCTGGCGGTGTTGCGGTGATCAAGGTTGGCGCTGCTACCGAAATCGAAATGAAAGAGAAGAAAGCGCGCGTGGAAGATGCCCTGCACGCTACCCGCGCTGCGGTAGAAGAAGGCGTGGTTCCCGGCGGTGGTACCGCGCTGATTCGCGCTGTGGCTGCCATTGCTGACCTGAAAGGTGACAACGAAGACCAGAACGCCGGTATCGGTATTGCGCGCCGTGCGATGGAAGCGCCCTTGCGTCAAATCGTGGCCAACGCCGGTGAAGAGCCTTCAGTGGTTGCTGACAAAGTGAAACAAGGCACTGGTAACTTCGGTTTCAACGCGGCATCCGGTGAATACGGCGATATGCTGGAGATGGGTATCCTTGATCCGGCTAAAGTAACCCGTACTGCGTTGCAGGCTGCTGGCTCTATCGCTGGCCTGATGATCACAACCGAAGCCATGGTTGCTGATCTGCCGGAAGACAAACCCGCTGCACCAGACATGGGTGGTATGGGCGGAATGGGTGGCATGGGCGGCATGATGTAATTGCCCATGAGCACTGATTCGCTGACGTCTGCCGTGAGTGCCTTGCCATACAAACCCGTATGGCCGGGCATTAACGAGCCACAGAAGTGAGTTATACTGGCGGCCCTTCGGGGCCGCTTTCGTTTCCAAAAACTCTAACAGCCAGCGGGCGTTAAGCCCTGTATAAGTTGGCGCTGCGACATTCGTGTGCTTGGCCAATCGCTAAGTGAAATTTTGAGATTACGTCTTCTTAAGGAGAATGATTATGGCTTTTGAATTACCCGCACTTCCTTACGCACAAGATGCCCTGGCTCCGCACATCTCTGCCGAGACCCTGGAATACCATTACGGAAAACACCACAAAACTTACGTGGACAAGTTGAATGGCTTGATCCCTGGCACCGAATACGAAGGCAAGAGCCTTGAAGAAATCATCAAAACCTCTTCCGGTGGTGTGTTCAACAATGCTGCCCAAGTATGGAATCACACATTTTACTGGAATTGCCTGAGCCCTAACGGCGGCGGCGCGGCTACGGGTGCAGTGGCTGAGGCGATCAACAAGGCATTCGGTTCCTTTGACAAGTTCAAGGAAGAGTTCACCAATTCGGCAATTAACAACTTTGGTTCTGCCTGGACCTGGTTGGTGAAAAAAGCTGATGGTAGCGTGGCTATTGTGAATACCAGCAATGCGCAAACCCCGCTGACAGACTCTTCTGTTAAGGCCATCCTGACTGTGGATGTGTGGGAACATGCTTACTACATCGATTACCGCAATTCCCGTCCCAACTACCTGAATGCGTTCTGGTCTTTGGTTAATTGGGAATTTGTTAACGCCAAATACGCCGAATAAGCGTTTTTGATGGTTACTAAAAAATCAGGCTTTCGGGCCTGATTTTTTTTGCAACCCGTTTTTGTCGCCGCTGTCATACAGCGGGAAATCTTCGGTAAAACCAGTTAACACCTGAATGTTTAATTCTGTCGTTCAACTTTTTTTCCCGCGCCATACCTGCTATAAAATGCAGCCTTTATTTGGCTTGCTGTTATGGGCGGGCCTTATCATCAGTTTCCCCGGGTAATCGCAGATTATGGAACGTAAAGAACCTACCTTGTCTGGTCATGCCTCTGTGCCTGAGCGCGATGAACCTATCGCACGTCGTGCACCGGTAGATACCGCTCGTCCTCCTCGTCCCCAGGCTCCAACGGCCGCAGCCGCTGCGCCAGCGTCTTCCGGTTCTGGCCCATTGACAATCATTGCACTCTTGCTGGCATTGGCCGGTGTTGCTTTAGGCGGTTTTTTCGGCTGGAAGTTAACCGAGGCGCAAGCACAATTGCAGCAGGCTGACGCGCGCATTACCGATCTGGAAGGGCGCTTGAGTGTGACCTCTGATGAATCGAGCCAGTCGCTGACCCAGGTGGATGCCAAGCTCAAGTGGGTTGATTCCGAGATCCGCAAACTGTGGGGCATCTCGAACGATGTTAACCGTAAGGCCATTGCCGCTAATAAAGAAAATATCGCCAGCCTGGCCAAAGAACTGGCTGCTGCCAAAAAAGACGCAAATGAAGCCAAAGCCACCGCTGCCAACCTGAATACCCAGTTGGCGGCGAACAAGGCCGCTGTGGATGATGCGATAGCCAAGATCGAATCGGCGGTGCTCAGTATTGCCGAGCAGGGTAAACGCCTGCAGGACTTCACCGAACAGGTTGATCGCGTTGATGGTCAATTGGGTTCACTGCAAACCCTTGAGCAGAAAGTCCGGACGAATGAAGAAGCTATCGCGGCCATCGATGCGTACCGTCGCACGATCAACCGCGATATCCTTGAGCTCAAGCAGCGCATCAGTGCGGCTCCAGCGAACTGAGCACGGTGAGAAATCTTTGCAAAAGGCCGGAAAATCCCGTTTTTCCGGCCTTTTTTATGCCTCGGCACGTCATGCGTTGCTACATCACACTACCCGTGTTGGTGTAGAATTGCCGCCCGAATTCCTCCTGAAAAGCCTCCAGAGCTTCAACCTGCCGCGTTGAGTTGATGTCGAGCTCCCGCGAGCACATTGCTAACAGAGAAACTGCTATGCCAACCGTGATTCGTCAGCAAGACCTGATCGACAGCGTTGCCGATGCGCTGCAATTCATCTCTTATTACCACCCCGTCGATTTTATCCAGGCGGTACACAAAGCCTGGGCGCGTGAGCAGAACAAAGCCGCCAAAGACGCCATGGCCCAGATCCTGATCAACTCGCGCATGTGCGCGATGGGTCACCGGCCCATCTGCCAGGACACCGGTATTGTGACCGTCTTTGTGACCGTGGGTATGGATGTGCAATGGGATGCGCAGATGAGCCTGACCGATATGGTCAATGAAGGCGTACGCCGCGCCTATATGCACCCCGATAATGTGCTGCGCGCTTCGATCCTGGCAGACCCGGACGGCGCGCGCAAAAATACCGGTGACAACACCCCGGCGGTTATCCACTACAACATTGTCCCCGGTAATACGGTGGATGTGCATGTGGCCGCCAAGGGCGGCGGTTCGGAAGCCAAGACCAAATTCGCGATGCTTAACCCATCGGACTCGGTAGTGGACTGGGTATTGGAGATGGTGCCCAAGATGGGTGCCGGCTGGTGTCCGCCGGGTATGCTCGGTATCGGTATTGGCGGCACGGCAGAAAAAGCCATGCTGCTGGCCAAAGAGGCGCTGCTTGATCCGGTGGATATCCAGGAACTCCAAGCGCGCGGCGCAAGCAATCGCGCCGAAGAGCTGCGGATTGAGCTTTATGACAAGGTCAATCGCCTGGGTATCGGCGCCCAGGGCTTGGGTGGTTTAACCACCGTGCTGGATGTAAAGGTCAAGGATTACCCGACCCACGCCGCCAATAAAGCGGTGGCCATCATCCCCAACTGCGCCGCTACCCGTCACGCGCATTTCACTCTGGATGGTTCAGGTCCGGCATTGCAAACTCCGCCATCGCTGGAAGACTACCCGGATATCTCCTGGGAAGTAGGCGAGGGTGTGCGTCGCGTGAACCTGGATACCGTTACCCCGGCGGAAGTGCAAACCTGGAAAACCGGTGAGACTATCCTGCTGTCCGGTAAGATGCTGACCGGTCGTGACGCGGCGCATAAAAAGATGACCGACCTGCTCGCCAAAGGTGAACCCTTGCCGGTGGATCTGAAAGGCCGCTTTATCTACTACGTCGGCCCGGTCGATCCGGTGCGCGATGAGGTGGTCGGCCCAGCCGGCCCAACCACTGCCACGCGAATGGATAAATTCACACGCACTATGCTGGAAAAAACCGGCCTGTTGGGCATGATCGGTAAATCCGAACGCGGTCCCGCCGCCATCGATGCCATTCGCGATCACCAGTCGGTCTACCTGATGGCTGTGGGTGGTGCCGCCTATCTGGTGGCGCAGGCGATCAAGTCCTCCAAGGTCCTGGGTTTCCCGGAGTTGGGGATGGAAGCCATCTATGAATTCGACGTGAAAGACATGCCGGTCACCGTCGCGGTGGATTCCCGCGGGGAGTCGGTGCACATCACCGGCCCACAGATCTGGAAAGCGAAGATCGAAGAAGGGGTCGTTAATATCCTTTAGGGGATCTATCAGCCTGTTAAAAAGCCGGACTCGTTCCGGCTTTTTTATGCGCCGCAGAGGTTGCGGTGGATGCCGGCAGCACCTATCTGATCATTTATCTGATAGAGGCATCCGGCAAACTCTTTCAGCGATGGGCAGTCCAACCCGATACCATTGGCACTGCAAACATCATGAAAGGAGCCCTTCAATGACTTCAGCCACGCATAAACCCATCGCCGAGGAAACCTGCGAAGCTTGTCGAGCGGATGCCCCGCGTTTGACGGAACAGGAGATTCACGCTCTGCAGCAGGAGGTGCCGCAATGGGAGGTTAAAACGCGCGACAAGGTGCCCTTGCTGGTGCGTGAATACACCTTTAAGAATTTCTTCCAGGCGCTCGCGTTTACCAATCTGGTGGGACGGCTGGCGGAAAGTATGGATCACCATCCCGCGATATTGACCGAGTGGGGCAAGGTGCGGGTTGAGTGGTGGACCCACAAGATCAAAGGCTTACACCGAAATGATTTTGTGATGGCAGCCAAAACAGAACGTTTATATGAAGCGCGGGATTGGGAAAAATAAATGCCCGCTTAATCACGGGCATTTATTCTGAAGCGGGTTAAATCAATAGACCCGATACTGCTCGGGCACCTGATCAATAGAGCTGATGGGCTCCATCAGGTTGCGCACCCGACCATCGTGGATACCGTAGATCCAACCGTGAATGGTCAGTTCCTGGCCGCGTTTCCAGGCATTTTGAATGATATTGGTGTGCGATACGTTCGCCACCTGCTGCATAACATTCAACTCGCATAACCGATTGAGTTGCTCAGTCGGATTACTGATACCGTCAATCAATTCCTTATGGGTGTAATACACATCGCGGATGGCGCGCACCCAGTAATCCACCAGCCCCAGCTGACGCCCTTCGAGCGCCGCCTTCACACCACCACAGCCATAATGGCCGGTGACCATGATGTGTTTTACCTTGAGGAATTCCACCGCAAACTGCATAACGGACATACAGTTCAAATCGGTGTGAATCACGATATTCGCCACATTGCGGTGCACGAAGAGTTCACCGGGCATGAGATCAACGATCTCGTTGGCGGGGACGCGGCTGTCGGAACAACCTATCCATAGATACTCAGGGGCTTGTTGTTTGGCGAGGGCTTCGAAGAAGCCGGGTTGTTCTTTCTGGATTTTTTCTGCCCAGCGGGCGTTGTTTTCGAAAAGATGGTTCAAATCAGTCATGGCAATCTCTGTCAGCTGTTAACCCGGGCCGCAGTATATGCAATTGCCTGTAGCTGACCAAGCACTTCGGGTTTTTATTTTGGCCTGGAATGTTACAGTGGCGCCATTGACGGAACAGGAGCCGGGGCCGCGTGAATACCAAAAACCCATCGAAAACCCAGTCCAACACCCTCTATTGGCACGACTATGAAACCTGGGGCGAAGTGCCTGCCCGGGACCGCCCATCGCAATTTGCCGGCGTGCGCACCGATGAAGACCTCAATATTATCGGCGACCCGCTGATGCTCTACTGCCAGCCAGCGCCGGATTGCCTGCCCAAACCCGATGCCTGCCTCGTTACCGGACTCACACCGCAGGTTGCGTTGGAAAAGGGGGTGCCGGAATACCAGTTTGTCGCTGCCATTGCCGCCGAACTGAGTGAGCCGGGCACTTGCGGCGTGGGCTACAACTCCATTCGATTTGACGATGAAGTCACGCGCTACGCGCTTTACCGCAATTTCTATGATCCCTACGAGCGCGAGTGGCGCAACGGCAATTCACGCTGGGACATCATCGATATGGTGCGCATGACCCGCGCCCTGCGGCCCGAGGGCATCCAGTGGCCCGATTACGAGGATGGTCGTCCGTGTTTTCGGCTGGAGATGCTGACCGCTGCCAATAACCTGAGCCATGAGACGGCGCACGATGCGCTCTCCGACGTGCTCGCCACCATTGCTATTGCCCGCCTGATCAAGCAAAAGCAGCCCAAACTCTATGACTACGCATACCGGCTGCGCGATAAGCGTTTTGCCGGCAGCCTCATCAATATCGATGAATGCAAGCCGGTGCTGCACATCTCCTCCAGGTTCCCCAATGAAAATGGCAATGCGGCGCTGGTGGTGCCCCTGGCGTTTCATCCAACCAATAAAAACAGTGTGATCGTATTTAACCTGGCCTCTGATCCAGTTGATTTGCTGCGTTTGCCGGTGGAGACGTTACGGCAACGGTTGTTTGTCCGGCGTGAAGACCTGGCTGACGGAGAAGAGCGGCTGGCATTAAAAGAAGTGCACCTCAACAAGACGCCCATGTTGCTTCCCCCCAGGATGCTGGATGAAGCCACGGCGCATCGGCTGGGGCTTGATCGCGCCGCGAACGAACGCCATTGGCAAGTACTTGCTAACCTGACGCTGGAAGAACAACAGGCATTGCGCGGCAAGTTAATGGCCTTGTATGGCGAACAGACGTTTGCCGAGCAAAATGATCCCGAGCAGATGCTCTATAGCGGCGGCTTCTTTGATGAGCATGACAAACGCCTGATGCAGAAGATTCGCGCTATGTCGGCGCAAGACCTGGCAACAGCAAGTTTGCCGTTCAAGGACCCGCGCTTGGGGGAGTTATTGTTTCGTTATCGTGCGCGCAATTTTCCCACCAATTTGACACCACCAGAGGCGCAGCGCTGGCGCGAGTTTTGTCGCTGGCGGCTCACCCATCCCGAAGCTGGAGCCGGTATCGTCTGGGACCAATTCCAGCAACGCCTGGCAGAGCTGTCGGCCGAGGAACTGACAACGTCCCAGCGGCAGCTGCTAAAGGATTTGGCGAGCTATGCCGATAGCCTGATCAAGCGTGTTCAATAAGCGCCAGGCGCAGATGTCGTAAACCAGCAGATTTTTCGTAACCAAAGCGAAAGTAATTTTTGCTGGCACATTAATCTTCCTGTAAAAGCTTTGCTATGCTGAATAAAAGCCCCGCGTTTTTAGTGATAAAAATTATGTTTAAAAGGATTTGTTCTAATAAGGGCAAAACTTTTACCAAAATAGACTATTAATTAGATGTGCCGGCGTACCTTGACCGGCCACCAGACAACGTCATAACAACATAATAATCAGCCAGTCGGTGTTAATGATTGGCTTCTAAAGCGCATTGGTGGAGGCTGTATGTCAGCAAGATGGTCATTAAGAAAGAAAATAAGTGCCTCGGTCGCGGTTTCCCTCGTACTGGTTGGGTGTGCTGTGGCCTGGTTGTCCTACTCCTCCGCCATGAAGCAGATGGAAGCCAACATCACCCAGCAAGTGAAAGGTATCTCCGCCACCTTTACCAAATACGTGGGCGACTGGTTTACTGCCAAGGGTAAGGCGCTGGAGAGCTTCCCCGCTGAGGCGGATGAAAGCCGCTACAACGCGCACCTGGTGCAATTACGTATCTCCGCCGATGTCGACAATGTCTTCCTCGCCTTTGCTGATGGTTCACTGGTAAACGCCAACAACCTGCAGATGGCCGCGGACAACAGCGACCCCCGCGTGTGGAGCTGGTATATCAACGCCACCAAAAATCCCCGCAAAACGGTTGTGGAAAATCCTTCGGTGGCATCTGCCACAGGTAAAAATGTGGTGTCGCTCGGGCGCGCGGTGCTGAATCCCGACGGCAGTATCAAAGGCATTCTGGGGGTGGATGTGGTGCTCGATAATATCGTGCAGCAGTTGCGCGATATTGAATTGCCCGGCGACGGCGAAATGTTTATCGCTACGCGTAAAAATACCGTCTTCGCCCACCGCGACCAGAGCCTGCTTAACAAACCTCTGACGGATGTTGCTCCGGAACTGACCCAATCTACGGTGGACACATTATTGCGCGGCCAACAAACCTCCACCTTGATTACCGTGGACGGACGAACCAAACAAGTCTTTGCCGATCCGATTGCTGATTCCGATCTGGTACTGGTAATGCTGCTTGACCGCGAAGCCCTGGTCGGGCCGGTGCAGTCCACCTTGATCGGCCAGATGATGGCGACTTTACTGCTGCTGGTGGCGACGCTGATTGGTATTAACTGGCTCAATGGTCGTTTACTGCAACCGCTGAATAACGTTTCGGACTCCCTCTCTGAAATTGCCTCCGGTGATGGGGATTTGTCGCGTCGGTTACCGGTGACCTCAAACGATGAAGTAGGGCAACTAGCGGCGAACTTCAACTTATTTGTCGACCATATGCACGATCTGGTTGAGCACATTCGCGGCCAGGCCAATGAGCTGCGCGATAACGCCCGCTCGACAGCAGAGCGCGCGATGCACTCTGTGCGTGAACTGGGGATGCAGCAGGAACAAATTGGTATGGTGACTGAATCCATGACGGAGATGACCAACGCTACCCAGGAAATTGCGCACCATGCGGAACGCACGGCTACCTCGGTTGATGAGTCGGTGGCCAGTGCTGAACACGGGAAAACCCAGGTGGATAAAACCCGCGATTCCATCTTTGTGTTAGCTGAAAAAGTGGAACAGGCGGGCAGTGTGATCTCGAATTTAAACGAACACGCCCAAAAAATCAGCGGTATCCTCGCGACTATCCAGGGGATTGCCGAGCAAACCAATTTGCTCGCCCTGAACGCCGCCATTGAAGCTGCGCGCGCCGGTGAACAGGGGCGCGGTTTTGCGGTGGTTGCCGATGAGGTGCGGGTATTGTCACAACGCACCCATGCCAGCACCGAGGAAATTCAATCGATGATTTCATCGCTGCAAGCGACCGCACAAAACGCGGTGTCGATCATGGACGACAGCCGTAAACTGGCGACCGGCAGTGTGACCAATGCGGACAATGCATCGCAATCGCTTAATAAAATTAATGAGGCGGTCGGCGTGATCAGCAGTATGGCTTCGCAGATTGCTACGGCAGCGGAAGAGCAGAGTCATGTGGTGCAGGAAGTATTAAAAAATATGACGGCGATCAAACACGTGGCAGATGGCCTGGCAACCGATGCGCAATCCGGTGAGGCGCGGGCGAAGGTGCTGGAGGATCACTCCCGCGCGCTGAGCGATAAAGTGGCTACTTTTACGTTGTAAAATCTTAATAAAATATCTTAGGTTTGCATGCAGGTGCTTCGAAAGTCGTTTGTCATTAGCCTATGAGTTTCGAAAACGCATAACAAATTGGCAGGAAAGCCAATTTGCACAGCGAAGCTGCCCGAAGGGTGAGCCACATGGATGTGGCGAATGAATACCTCCCTGTAGCTCCCTCAAGTCGTCCCTGACTTGGGGGTTTCGAAACTCATAGGCTAACGACAAACTCGTAACCTGCCAGCGTAAACTCTGCTTTTTCTGCAATATCCCTGTCACCAAACCACGCTATAAATGCCCCTTTTCTTTTGGATAGGGGCGAGCAGATGATCACCACGGCGAAACAGGGGCGCGGCCCCAGGCACTTCAATGTCACCTTGGTGGATCGGCTGTGGAACTTAAAGCGCCTGTGCGAGAGTGAGTTCAAGCTGCATATTCCGCTGAATATGGTGCTTAAAGACGAGGCCTATCGCGAAGAGTTGCTGGAGAAAGCGCTTAAATTGAATCATGAAGAGCTGACCAGCCTGGTGTGGGAAATTCGCCAGTTGGAGGATGACCGGATTTCGGCTGAGGGCGTGAGTCGCACCAAAGGTTTGCGCGTAAAGGACAAGAAAAAATATTGGTTAAAACTAACTCCGCTGGCCAGTGTAGCCTTGGCCCTGCTGGTGTTTTTGTCGGGATTTTTATTTCGATCGGTGATGCCCGGTGGCCCGGGTGTCAATGTCTTTGCGCCATCCGCTTTGGCACAAAAAAATATCGCTCCGACAGACGCACAGCCAGTGCCGGTAGTTGCATCGGATCAACCTTTGTTTCGCTTGCACGGTTCGAATACGGTGGGGGAACAATTAGCGCCGCGTCTGGTGTCGGCTTATCTGGCGGAGAAGGGCGCTACGGCTATCACAACTGAGGTAAGTGATAATCCAGTAGAAAAAATAGTAACCGGTTTGCTTGACGGTAAAAAAGTCTTTGTAGAAATCCACGCGCACGGTTCAAGCACGGCGTTTGAAGATTTGCGCAACAGTGCTGCGGATATCGGCATGTCATCGCGGCGTATCAAAGAACAAGAGCTGCGTGATCTGCAGGCGCAGTACGGCGATCTTGCCCACGCCGGCAGTGAACATGTTATCGGCCTGGATGGTTTGGCCATCATCACCCATCCGGGCAATTCCATTACCGCATTGTCGTTGCAGCAATTGGTGGCCATTTTCTCGGGCGAGATTAGCAACTGGTCGCAGCTGGGCGGGAGTGATGTACCCATCACCCGTTACGCGCGCGACGAAAATTCCGGCACCTGGGATACGTTCAAAAGCCTGGTGCTCGACCCGCGCCAAGCCAAACTGGCGGCTGATGCCAAACGCTACGAATCCAGCACCGGCTTGGCGGACGATGTAAGTAAAGATCCGGGCGCTATCGGATTTATCGGGCTGCCTTACGTGCGCCAGGCGAAGCTATTGGCAATATCGGAATCCGATGAACACCTGGCGATTATTCCCACGCACTTTACTGTGGGAACCGAAGATTATCCGCTGGCACGACGTTTATATTTTTATACCCCACAGCTGAACGCCAATGCTTTTGCACGCGAGTTTGCCAACTTCAGCGTACAGGAAGATGCCCAGGCGATTGTGGAAAAAATCGGCCTGGTATCGCAAAACATCACCACCGGCAAAGCCTTCGATAAAAACTTTTATCCCCCGCTGGTGCGCGAACTGACCACACACTCTGAGCGGCTCTCCATTAACTTTCGATTTAAAAGCGGCAGCGACGAATTGGACAGTAAAGCCCTGCGCGATATAGATCGGCTGGTGAAATATATGGAACAGAATGCGCCCAAGCGTGTGCAGCTGTTTGGCTTTTCCGACAGCGAGGGTGACGAGGTTTCCAGTCAGGAACTGTCGCTCCAGCGTGCGCGCGTTGTGGAACAGGCTTTGATTGCACGGGGCGTTTATCCGCTATTAACCAAAGGGCTGGGCGATGCGGCGCCCTTGGCCAGCAGTGAAACTTCATCCGGTCGTAATATGAATCGCCGTGTCGAAGTGTGGACGCTCTGATGGATTCGCTTTAATAGAAAGAATGAAGTGTACTAGTCTGTTTAAGTGCTCCGTGATCCGTTTGTCATTAGGCCTTTTGTTTCGAAAACGCATGAATACATCCCTGTAGCTCCTTCAAGTCATCCCTGACTTGAAGGTTTCGAAACAAAAGGCCTAACGCCAAACTCACCGTGTGCGAGTGTCAACTTCAGCTTTCTAGCCGTAAAGAACTTCCCTCAAATCACAACAGCTTCTCAATATCCTCTACCAGATCTTCGGGTTTCGTAGTGGGCGCATAACGCTCAACTACCCGCCCTTCGCCCGTCACCAGAAACTTGGTGAAATTCCATTTGATCGCCTTGCTACCCAAAATCCCCGGCGCGGCCTCCTTTAAGGCAACAAATAGAGGATGCGCATTATCCCCATTCACATCGACCTTACTGAATAAAGGAAAGGTCACCCCGTAATTCATCTCGCAGAACTGTGAAATCTCCGCATCACTGCCGGGTTCCTGGCCGCCGAACTGGTTACAGGGAAATCCCAGGACCTGCAGCCCCTTGTCGCGATAGGTCTGCCACAACTGCTCCAGCCCTTTGTACTGCGGCGTAAAGCCGCACTCGCTGGCGGTGTTGACGATCAGGTAGGCCTTGGCGGGATAGTCGCTCAACCGGGTTGTGCGGCCATCGTTGGTAGTGCAGGGGATAGTCAAAAGGTCATTACTCATAATGTGCTCTCCTTATGATGAAGTGATGGCTAGTGTGCGCCCGGATACCCGGCAGGTAAACGCTTCGTTTACTGAGAATCGTTGCTAAATGAAACATATCCACACAAAAAATGGGTAAACCCGTTACATGGCGGTGGGAATTTGTCCTTTTTGCGAGTACAATCCCGCGCGCTGATTCGGTGCTGGTTTTCGCGCCGTACAGGTCCTCATTCTCCAATAGTTCGTCTCGCGGGAGCTTTCTATGTCATCCATCAAAAAAGTGGTTCTGGCCTACTCCGGCGGCCTTGATACGTCTGTAATCGTCAAATGGCTGCAAGAAAACTACAACTGCGAAGTGGTGACATTCACGGCCGATATCGGCCAGGGTGAAGAAGTAGAACCGGCCCGCGCCAAAGCCCAGGCCCTGGGTGTCAAGCAAATCTATATTGATGACCTGCGTGAGGAATTCGTGCGCGATTTCGTGTTCCCCATGTTCCGCGCCAATACCATCTATGAAGGTGAGTACCTGCTGGGTACCTCCATTGCCCGTCCGCTGATCGCCAAGCGCTTGATCGAGATCGCCAATGAAGTGGGTGCGGATGCTATCTCCCACGGTGCGACCGGCAAGGGTAACGACCAGGTACGTTTTGAGCTGGGTGCCTATGCACTTAAGCCGGGTATTAAAGTGATCGCGCCATGGCGTGAGTGGGATTTAACCTCCCGCGAAACCCTGATGGCCTACTGCGAGAAAAATAATATCCCGGTGGACTTTAGCAAGAAGAAAAAGTCCCCATATTCGATGGACGCTAACCTGCTGCACATTTCCTATGAAGGTGGTGTGCTGGAAAATCCCTGGACGGAAGCCGAAGAAGATATGTGGCGCTGGAGCGTTTCCCCGGAAGCGGCACCAGACAAAGCCACTTATGTTGATTTGACTTATGAAAAAGGTGACGTTGTTGCGCTCAATGGCGAACGTATGTCCCCGGCGACCGTGCTGGCAACCCTCAACAAACTGGGCGGTGAGAATGGTGTCGGTCGTCTGGACATCGTCGAGAACCGCTACGTCGGTATGAAGTCCCGCGGTTGTTATGAAACGCCCGGTGGGACCATCATGCTGCGCGCCCACCGTGCCATTGAATCCATCACCCTCGACCGCGAAGTGGCACATTTGAAAGACAGCCTGATGCCGCGCTACGCCGAGATGATCTACAACGGCTATTGGTGGAGCCCGGAGCGCAAGATGCTGCAAACCGCTATCGACGAATCGCAACAATTTGTTAACGGTGATGTGCGGGTGAAATTATATAAAGGCGCTGTGCATGTGGTTGGTCGCCGCTCGGCGGACAGCCTGTTCGATGAGAAGGTTGCGACCTTCGAGGACGATGCCGGTGCTTACAATCAAAAAGATGCAGAAGGCTTTATCAAGCTGAATGCACTGCGTATGCGCATTGCGGCTAACAAAGGTCGCACACTGCGTTAATTCTTTGGGTTTACCACACGGTTAGAGCGGCATTTTTAGAGTGCTGCTCTACACTGTACATATTTCGGGCAGTTTGATGTCGCCCTGCACGCGCTAAAGTATCTGCTTTATCCGCTGTCGCGCCATCAGTGACGGATCAGTTATTAACGGAGAGTTATCCCGGGGATTCAACTTGATCAGGATCAATATCGGTAACTTCTCTTTTACGCACAATGACGCCCCGGAAAGGGGGCGCCTTGGTGCGGTTGATACATCTTCTTTTCTTGAACGTAACCCTTTTCTTTATCGCATTGGGAATGTCCTATGAGTAGTAATCCGGCAGTAGCCACTGACCATCCGGTCTATGATTACAATGTCGTGCGCCAATTCGCCATCATGACCATCGTTTGGGGTGTGGTCGGTATGGGTATTGGTGTGCTGATTGCGGCCCAGTTGTTTTGGCCGGAATTAAACGACATCTTTCAACCCTACACCCATTTTGGCCGGCTGCGTCCGTTGCACACCAACGCCGTGATATTTGCGTTTGGTGGCTGTGCGTTATTTGCAACTTCCTATTATGTGGTCCAACGGACCTGTCAGACCCGCTTGTTCGGTGGCTGGCTGGTGCCGTTTACCTTCTGGGGTTGGCAACTGGTCATTGTGCTCGCGATCATCACTTTGCCGATGGGCTATACCACGACGAAGGAATACGCCGAGCTGGAGTGGCCGATTGACATCCTGATTGCCATTGTCTGGATAAGCTATGCGATCGTGTTCTTCGGCACCATCGTCAAGCGCAAGACTGACCATATCTACGTGGCCAACTGGTTCTACGGTGGATTTATTCTCACCATCGCGGTACTTCATATTGTTAACAGTGCCTTTACGCCTGCTTACTTCATGAAGTCTTACTCCGCCTACGCCGGTGCTGCTGATGCCATGGTGCAATGGTGGTATGGCCACAATGCGGTAGGTTTCTTCCTGACCGCCGGCTTCCTGGGCATGATGTATTACTTTGTACCCAAGCAGGCGGGTCGCCCCGTGTATTCCTATCAGTTGTCCATTGTTCACTTCTGGGCATTGATCTCTGTTTACATCTGGGCTGGTGCGCACCATCTGCATTACTCCGCGCTGCCCGACTGGGCGCAAAGCCTGGGTATGGTGATGTCTTTGATTCTGCTGGCGCCCAGCTGGGGCGGTATGATCAACGGCATCATGACCTTGTCCGGTGCCTGGCATAAGCTGCGCACCGATCCGACGCTGCGTTTCCTTGTTGTCTCTCTGTCCTTCTACGGTATGTCCACCTTCGAAGGCCCGATGATGTCCATCAAGACAGTGAATGCCTTGTCTCACAATACCGATTGGACCATCGGTCACGTCCATTCCGGTGCTCTGGGCTGGGTGGCGATGATTTCTATTGGTTCTATCTATCACCTGTTGCCAATCCTGTTCGGTCGTAAAGAGATGTTCAGCGTGCGTCTGATCAACGTCCACTTCTGGCTGGCGACTATCGGAACCGTGTTGTACATCGCCTCTATGTGGGTTAACGGCATCATGCAAGGTTTGATGTGGCGTGCGTTTAATGCCGACGGCACCTTGACTTACAGCTTTGTTGAGGCGGTCCAGGCCAGCTACCCCGGATATTTTGTGCGCTTCCTTGGTGGCGTGCTGTTCCTGGCGGGTATGTTTTTGATGGCCTACAACGCGTACCGCACAGCCAAAACACCGGAGCCTGAAGTGATTCCGGCTGATTCGGCGACTCAGGCGGCGTAAGGGGATATTCGATGAAAGGTCATGACATAGTAGAAAAGAATATTGGCCTGATGACCGTGCTGGTCATCATCGCCATCAGCTTCGGCGGCCTGACACAGATCGTGCCGCAGTTTTTCCTGAAAGAAACCACCACCCCCGTGGAAGGTTTGAAGCCCCTGCCGGCGCTGGTGCTGGAAGGCCGGGATATCTACATCCGCGAAGGTTGCCACGTCTGTCACACGCAGATGGTTCGTCCCTTGCGTGCCGAAGTGGAGCGTTACGGCCACTATTCGGTTGCGGGTGAATCGGTTTACGAACATCCCTTCCTGTGGGGCTCCAAGCGTACGGGTCCAGACCTGGCCCGCGTCGGCGGCCGTTACTCCGATGACTGGCACAAGGTACACCTGTTCAATCCGCGCATCGTCGTGCCGGAGTCCAATATGCCGGCGTTTCCCTGGCTGTACGACAACATCCTGGATGGCAAACACACCGCTGCCAAGATGCGTGCACTGAGCCGCGTGGGTGTTCCCTACACAGAGGAAGACATCGCTGGCGCTGAAGCGGCCGTAAAAGGTGTATCCGAGATGGATGCCCTGGTGGCGTACTTGCAGCAACTGGGCACGCTCCTTAAAGAGAAACGTTGATGATGGACGCAGGCACTCTCGGCGCAATTTCTACCGTATTGGTGATGGTCGCTTTCTTCGGCGTGTGCTGGTGGGCCTTTGCCCCCAAGCGCAAAAAACGCTTTGAGGAAGATGCCAAATTACCTTTTGCCGATGATGACGCGACGGGCAAAGAACACGAGCAGAACGATCATCCCGGTGATGATTCAGACAGGCGGAATTGATTATGGGTATATTCTGGAACCTTTGGATTATTGGCTTGACCCTCACTAACCTGGCGTTGGTGTTGTGGGTCCTGTTAGCCAATCGCAAGGTAGCGGTAAGCGATCAGGACGAAGAAGAAAACAAAACCACCGGCCACGTCTACGATGGCATTGAGGAGTACGACAACCCGCTGCCGCGCTGGTGGTTCATCATGTTTATCGTGACCTTTGTCTATGCCGGTGTTTACCTGTTGGTCTACCCCGGCCTGGGCTCCTGGCCCGGCTTATTCGGCTGGACGTCAGTAAAAGAACTGCGCGGCCATCAACAACAGGCCGACGCACGTTATGCCGATACCTTTGGCACCTACGCCAATACACCTATCGAGGAGTTGGCCCAAAATCCCGACGCCATGAAGATGGGCCTGCGTCTGTTCTCCAACAACTGCGCGGTGTGTCACGGCGCAGACGGTGGCGGCAACTACGGCTTTCCCAACCTGACCGACCACGATTGGTTGTACGGCGGCACGCCGGAAAAAATCAAGGAAACCATTACCCTCGGTCGTAAAGGCGCCATGCCGGCCTGGGGTGCCTTGATGGGTGAAACCGGGGTGGTGAATGTGTCGGAATACGTGCTGCAAATAAGCGGTCAGGACCACGATGCCGCAAAAGCCGAACTGGGTGCAAAGCTCTATAACCAGAACTGCGTGGCCTGCCACGGTGTGGACGGTAAAGGTAACCAGGCGCTCGGTGCGCCCAACCTGACCGACGACATCTGGTTGTACGGCGGCGAACCCCAGGACATCCGCGCCACGCTGCGTAATGGTCGCAACGGTGTCATGCCTGCACAACAGGAGTTGCTGAAGGCGGATCGCATTCATCTGTTGGCGGCTTACGTGTATAGCTTATCGCTGGAGCAAGAGTAAGAAAAAAGAAAGGACATAGGGAAAAGGGAAAAGAAGAAAAAGAGTTGCCCTGGGTAACGAGCAGTTTTCTTTGAGTGACACAGCGTGGGAAGAGGGCGAGTTCATACTTTTTCCTTTTCCCTGATTTCTTTTCCCTTGATGAGGTTTTTCTTTTGAGTGTCAAGCCTGAAAACGCCGGTAAAGATCATTCTGAAAATGTAATCCGCTACGTCAATCTCTACGAAGCCGAGGAAAAAGTCTATACCCGTCGCATCACCGGTTTTTACCAAAAACTGCGGCGCTACACGGGCTTGCCCCTGTTGGCGGGTTTTGTCCTCATGCCCTGGCTGATGATCGACGGGCGGCCGGCCATGTTGTTCGATCTTCCCGAACGTAAATTCCATATCCTCTGGATGACCTTCTGGCCCCACGACGGCATGTACCTGGCGTGGCTGCTGATCATTGCGGCGTTTTTATTATTTACCGTAACCGTGCTGGTCGGACGAGTGTGGTGCGGTTTCACCTGCCCGCAAACCGTCTGGACGCAGATGTTTATCTGGGCTGAGTATGTGTTTCAGGGGGATCGCAACAAGCGCATCAAGCTGGATTCTCAGCCGTGGAACTTTGAGAAAATCTGGCGCAAGGGTGCGACGCAAACGTTATGGATTGTCATTGCGTTAATTACCTCGCTGACCTTTGTCGGTTATTTTGTTCCGATTCGCACATTAATCTACGACCTCGTTACTTTCCAATCGGATCTCGCGCCGGCGTTCTGGGTATTTTTCTTCACCGGCGCCACCTACATGAACGCCGGCTTCCTGCGCGAACAAGTCTGTAAATACATGTGCCCCTACGCGCGCTTTCAGTCAGTGATGTACGACAAAGACACGCTCACTGTGTTTTACAACTACGTGCGCGGTGAAAAACGCGGCCCGCGCAAGCTGGATGAAGATTACAAAGCCAAAGGCCTGGGCGATTGCACCGATTGCTCCTGGTGTGTGCAGGTATGTCCGGTGGATATTGATATCCGCGACGGCTTGCAACCGGAATGTATCGATTGCGGTTTATGCGTGGATGCGTGTAACTCCGTGATGGACAAGATGGGTTACGAGCGCGGCCTGATCAGCTTCACCACCGAAGACGCGATCGAGAAAGGCCACACCAAAGTGTTTCGCCCGCGCCTGTTGGGCTATGCCGTTGTCCTGATTGCGATGATCAGCGTGTTTGTCTATTCCATCGCCTCGCGCGTGCCGGTCGGCCTGGAAGTCTTGCGTGATCGCGGCGTACGTATGTACCGCGTGGCGGGTCAGGATATCCAGAACGTCTACACCATCAAGATCAACAATATGGATCGCCATGCGCACGTATACGATATTCAGGTGAGCGGTGATTATCCGTTTGAGGTACAAGGCTATCGTCCGATGCCGGTTGAAGAGGGTGAGCTGTTGACCGTCCCCGTGCGAATTGCTGTGCCGCGTGATGCGTTAAAAGAAGTTCAGACGGATGTAACCATTAAAGTGCAGGCACGGGATAATCCTGAATTAACCGCTGAACACACCACCAGTTTTATCGGTCCGCAGCTGCGTGGATATTAATTTTGTATTAGCGGGACGGTCGATGGTGCAAGCGTTTCTGAAAACGCATGAATACATCCCTGTAGCTCCCTCACGTCGTCCCTGACGTGAGGGTTTCAGAAACGCTTGCACCACCGCCCTGTGTGCCACGCTTAAACTGACACTCTAAGAATGATTATTGATGAAAACTGAACAAGACATTAAGCCTTTCTATCGCCAATTCTGGTTCTGGTTTGTTTTCACGCCGTTAATTGTGGTGG
>CAMLOU010000006.1 GCA_946481735.1 uncultured Cellvibrio sp. | reverse complement strand
TTTCACAGGTTTTACCCCTTATTGGAAGTTCTAATATAGATAGCGATGCACGCAGGGGGAGGATAAATCAAAGCAGGGATAGAAAATAGATGGGCCGTGATTCAGAGGGTGAATCAGGTAATGCAGAGAGATAGCCCTGCTTAAAAGCGCTATATTCAGAAGCCGGAAGGATCAAGCGTCCATTTCGGCAAATGTTTCAGCTTCCTGGTAGATAATTTCTTGCAGGACCTGCTCCTGGGATTTGTCTGTGCAATCAATCGTAATATTCGCAAATTTTTGATACAACGCGCGGCGCTCCTCAAACAGCTCATGGAAACTTTGTCCCGGCCGCCGCGCGATACCACGCGTTTCATAGTTATGGATGCGTTGTTGCAATACCTCAAGCGGCACATCCAGAAAAATAACCGGGCCGAAGCTGTTGAGATGCTTCATCCCCGCCTCGCTGTAAACGGCACTGCCACCGGTAGCGATAATGTGATTGGAGCACTTCACCGATAACAGAATTTCCTCTTCGATATCACGCAACCGCTGATATCCATGTTGATGCAGAATATCTTGCAAGGTTTTTCCTTCGCGCAGCTGAATCAGGATATCGGTGTCGATAAAATTCTTGGCGAGCTCCTTGGCGAGTAAAAGTCCAATCGTACTTTTACCCGCACCCGGCATGCCGATCAAGATCAAATTCGTACTGAAGACGTTCACGTCCGACTCCTGCCTGGCCATTTTTACTCGCTACACACGGAAATTACCCAACAACTGCCGCAAACTTGAAGACAATTGATTCAGCCGCTGACTGGCATTAGCGGTTTTGGTGGCGTCTTCCGAGGTGGTCATGGCGAGCTGATTGATCTCCACCAGATTCTTATCGATCTCTGCCGTTACCGTGCTTTGCTCTTCTGCTGCGGTCGCGATCTGGATCGCCATATTGGTGATATTCTGCACAGCAGAACCGATGCCGGCCAGTGATTCACCGGCTTCACTGGCAGACCCCACCGCCTCATTGGTCATGGCTGTGCTGGCATTCATCGCTTCTACCGCACGCTGCACACCACTTTGCAATTGACTCAGCATGCCCTGAATATCTTCGGTCGATTTTTGCGTGCGACTCGCCAGTGTACGCACTTCGTCTGCCACGACGGCAAATCCCCGGCCCTGTTCACCGGCGCGGGCTGCTTCGATGGCAGCGTTCAGTGCAAGCAAATTGGTTTGCTCCGCAATACCGCGAATCACGTCGATGACAGAGGTAACATTTTTTGCTTCGCTCTCCAGACGCACCATGATATCAGCGGTTTGACTGATACGGCTTGAAAGCCCTTGCACCCGCTCAACGGCAAGGTGAATACGCTCCTGCCCCTGATCGGTAATCTGGTTGGCGCTCTTGGCATTCTGTGCGGTGTTACCGGTGTTGCGCGCAACTTCCTGGATCGCAACAGTCAGCTCATTTACTGCAGCAACGACCATGGTGATCGCATGGCATTGTTCATCTGCCGCTTTTTGGCTGCTGCTGGAAACTTCCAGCAGGGTTTCAGCGGAACTGGACACGTTGTCGGTGTTGAGACGTATATCGGTGATCAGGCGTTGCAGCTTTTCCATGAATCGATTGACGTGACCAGCCAGTTCACCGAGCTCATCTTCACGATCAATCTTGATGCGGATCGTCAGGTCGCCATCGCCTTCGGCAATATTCTGGATGCGATCACTGATCATTCGCAATGGCTTGGTGACAACCAGCGGTAAAAACCAGGCCGCCGCTAATGCTACCAGCGTGCCGATAACCACCAGCAGCAGTAATCTTGAGGCGATAAAATCCCGTTCTTCATCAATCTCCACGGTGAAATTATCAACATGTTTTAACCGGCGCTCGCCCACGACATCAATAAAATTGCGCAGCGTAGAGTAAGCCTCAAAACCTTCACCAAAGGAACGCTCAAGTTGCTCCTCCCGCACCATTGGATCCTCGGTATCGGCGCGACTGACAATGTTGTCAGAGATGGTTTTCCAGGCCTGCAAATATTGTAAAAACTCACGTTTTTCCTGTTCCGTCGAGGTGTTGGACAAGGCAAAGGATTCCAGAATACGATCGTGGGTTTGTTGGATATTCTCAGCATGCTCTGCAATTAATGCCTGCCGCTCCTGCGCTGAAAGACGACCGACAAACAAAGCCCGTTCTGCCGTGAGCGCCTGATATAGATCCCGATCCGCCTGCATCAGCAACTGGATCTCGGGGAGGTTAATTTTAGCTAGTGTCTCCGCGTTGCTGGCCAGCGTATTACTGGATCTGACGGAAAAAACGCCCATGTACAGGAATAGCAAAACGAGCAACATCAAGGGAATACCCAGCTTCCAACGGAAGCTGATGTTCTGATACCAGCTTGTCATCTAAATCACCTTTTCGAAACAATTTTGGTGTCGGTTCATCAACAAACGGACAAATATTTAAGCGCCATTAACTACTAGAGTGTAGTACAACCCATACGAAGCGGTTTAAAGTGCATAAAAAATTATTCCAAAAAAGGAGAGAAATCTTATGATTAAAAATTTTTTACAATAAAAGCACAATTCTTAATCATATTTGTTTTTAATTATAGATTTTTCTTCAGCTGCATCGATTGCTGAACGGACGTTCATTCGCCCACACCGCCCTGGCACAGATATTTAACATTGAGATAATCCTCAATACCATAATGAGAACCTTCGCGGCCCATACCGGACTGCTTTACCCCGCCAAAGGGAGCAACCGCACTGGAAATCATACCTTCGTTAATACCCACCATACCCGTTTCCAGCTGCTCTGCGACCCGCCATATCCGCGCAGGGTCACGGGTATAGAAGTAGGCCGCCAGACCAAATTCGGTGTTGTTGGCTAAACTAATGGCTTCCTTTTCTGTTTGAAATGCGATCAAAGGTGCAACGGGACCAAAAATTTCTTCGCGACAAAGGCGGGAATCCGGAGCGACATCGGTCAGTATCGTAGGAAGGAAAAATTGTGACGTCGCCGATAAACGCGCACCGCCCTGCACAACTTTTGCTCCGCGCTCAATAGCGTCCGCGAGTAATTCTTCCACTTTGTTTACGGCGTCTGCTGAAATCAACGGGCCTATCTCAACACCCTCGTCTATCCCCTTACCCAACTTCAGTTGTTTTACCGCGTCCATTAATTTTTTCGTAAAGGCATCATACACATTCGCGTGCACATAAAAGCGATTGGCACAGACGCAGGTTTGGCCGGCATTGCGAAATTTGGACGCTATAGCCCCTTTGACCGCCTCATCAAGATCAGCATCATCAAATACAATAAAAGGGGCGTTGCCACCGAGTTCCATGGTAACTTTTTTGATGGTGGGCGCCGCCTGTGACATCAAGGTGCGACCAACTTGTGTAGAGCCGGTGAAGGTGATTTTGCGAACCTTGTCATGGGTACTTAGCTCGTGGCCGATGGTTTTGGCATCATCACTCACCAGAACGTTGATCACACCCGCCGGTATGCCTGCCTCACTCGCGAGGGCCACCAATGCGAGTGCTGATAAGGGCGTTTGCGATGCCGGTTTGGCCACCACCGTACAACCCGCCGCCAGCGCTGGCGCTAACTTTCGCGCGAGCATGGCATTCGGAAAATTCCATGGCGTAATAGCCGCAACCACACCCACTGCTTGTTTGATGGCAAGCATGCGTTTGTCTATCGACGGCGATGCGATGACGTCGCCGTTAAGGCGTTTTGCCTCTTCCGCAAACCACTCAATGTAACTCGCGCCGTAAGCAATTTCGCCCCGCGCTTCTGCAAGAGGCTTGCCCTGTTCTGACGTCAGTAATAATGCCAGATCTTCCTGATTTTCCATGACCAGATTGAACCAGCGTCGCATCACCTGGCTGCGTTCGTGTCCGGTTTTGGCTTGCCATTGCGGAAATGCGGAGGCCGCTGCGTCAATTGCCCGGCGGGTTTCCGCAACCCCGGCACTGGCTACTTCAAGCAAGGGGCTACCGTCAGCGGGATTTGTAACCACAAGGGTTCGTCCATTGTCCGCGTCACACCAGCGTCCATTGATAAAAAGCTGATGTTGTAATAAAGCCGGGTTTGCGAGGGATAACATCGTCTTTCTCCTTCCACTGCGTTGGAATCCACATTATTCATGTCGTCATCAGTATGACAAATATAAGGGTGTGACAAACAAAGCGATAGACAGGTTCGCCGATGTGCTGAGCAAAAAACATGCATCCGAAATAGCCGTGGATGATCACACGCTTGAGGGCTCGGCATTGACTGCCGCATTCCATGGCAATCGCGTTAAATCCTGTTATCATCACCGCTTCTTTCTCCTCATCAGTACTCGATTCATGCTCAATAAAGACGCCCTGCAACAGCTTTCCCAGCTCAAAAATACCATTCGCGCGCACCGCCAGGTTTATCAAGGTGTTGTACGTTCCACACCAAAACGGTTCGGCTTCGTCAAACTGGATGACGGTCGGGAAGCATTCCTGGATCCCGAACAAATGCAGCGAGTCCTGCCGGATGACCGGGTAGAGGTGGAGCTTAAAACCAACGATAAAAATCAGCTTGATGCACGGTTGGAAAAACTGATCAGCAGTTCATTGCGGGAATTTGTCGGCCGTTACGTTTGTAAGGGGAATGGCCACTTCGTTGAGCCGGATCTGCCGCAATTTAATCGCTGGTTGTTTATTCCTCCCCAGGAGCGCAATAAATGTACGGAAGGTGACTTGATCCTGTGCGAGATTATCCGGCATCCCTTTAACAATGATGGCAAAGCGCAGGTGCGTGTTATTCGGCGTATCGGGCGAACCGAAGAAGCCGGTATAGAAAGTCGTTATATTGTGGCCAAATATCAGTTACCCGAAGAATGGACTAACGAGGCGCAAAGCCAGGCCGCGTCAATCAATTGGGCACCACTGACACGAGAGCCACAGCAACAGGATCTCACCCACCTACCCTTTGTTACGATTGATTCGGAAACGACGCGGGATATGGATGATGCGGTATATATCCAGCTGGAAGATGACGGTTGGACAGTTTACACAGCGATCGCCGACCCCACGCGTCATATCACTTTCGGGAGCCCTTTGGAAAAAGCCGCACGCGAACGTGCGAGCACCGTGTACCTCCTCGGTCAAACGATCACCATGCTGCCTATAGAACTTTCCCATGACACCTATTCGTTGGTGCCGGAAAAAGAGCGGCCCGCACTGGTGTGTCGTATGCAGGTTAATCGCCAGGGCGTCATTACCGGCTACGAATTTATCGAAGCCGTTATCCGTTCGCAGAATAAACTCAGTTATCAAAGCGTTTACGAATTACTCGCGCCTATCGATACCAATGAGCCTTCTGCAGATTTATCTGCAGAGACACAACAGATGCTGCGGGAATTACATCAGTTTGCTCTGGCACGCATTAACTATCGCGCAGAAAATGCCTTGGTCATGGAAGAGCGGGCGGACTATTTTTATATCCTTAACGAACAAAAGAAAATTGAACGGGTAGAAAAAAGAGATCGCAATATTGCGCATCGCGTTGTCGAAGAAGCGATGTTGGCCACGAATATTTGTGCCGGCGAATTATTTACGCAACATCCCGGTTACGGCATATTTTCCAGCCATGTCGGCTTTCGACCAGAACGCCTGGAAGATGCCCTGGGCCTGATCAATGAAGACAGGCCGGACTTCGAACCCGGCGATTTGACTCGCCTGGACAATTTCCAGCGATTGTTCAAGGAGCTGCGACTCAATCCTGAGCACTCGGAAAAAAATGCCCCGTTGTTGGCGATATTGCAGCGCTTGTTACAAGCCGGGGCCTTGTCTTTTGACTCTGTCGGCCACTTCGGCCTGGGCTTTCCGGCCTATGCCACCGTAACATCGCCTATCCGTCGTTACAACGACCTGTTTAACCATTTTGCGATCAAGCGCATCCTGAACAATGAACCGGCTATACCGGTTGATAAAAAACTCACGGAGCAGTTACAGGAGCAATTAACCAAAGGCCGGCAGGCCTGCCGACAGATTGAATTGTGGTTGATTTGCCAATTTATGATTCAGCATATCGGCAGTGTCCACAGCGGGACTATTACGCAGGTTAATTCCGTGGGAGTCGGTGTGCGGTTGGAAGATCTGGGCGTGGAAGGATTTGTCACCTTGGCGGACAAAGATAACAATATAAAAACATCACTGGATGCGCGCCGCTTTTGCCTGACGGCCGGCGATAAAACCTTTCGTCTCGACCAGCCGGTATCAGTCATGGTCGCCGATGTTGATATTGAAAAACGTCGTATTGGTTTGACGCTGGTCAGCGACGCGATTGCCGAGCGTTTGAGCGTATGGAATGACCTGCCGCCTTCAACGGAGGCATAGATGAAGCATTACTGGCTGTTTAAAGCAGAACCGGACGTTTACGGCATTGATCACCTGGCCGCAGAAAAAAAACAAACCGGGCGCTGGGATGGCATTCGCAATTACCAGGCGCGCAATTTTTTGCGCGACCAGATTGCCCTGGATGATGAAGTCTTGCTTTACCACAGTCACTGCAAGCAGATTGGTATTGTGGGCACGGCACGTGTTGTCAAAACAGCTTACCCTGACCCAACGCAATTTGATCCGGAAAGTGATTATTACGATCCCAAATCCAGTCACGACGCACCGCGCTGGTTTTCTGTCGATATCAACTTGCAGGAAAAATTTCCGCGCACTATTTTACTGGCGGAGATCAAGCAACACCCATTATTGGCCGACATGGTATTGCTAAGACAGGGGCGACTCTCGATTCAACCCGTCACCCCACAGGAATGGAAAACTATTTTGAAGATGCAGTGACCGTTTTATTCATCTTCAAGGCTGTCTTGCGGCTTTGTGGTTTCACTGCTTTGTAATTCTTCCGCAACCGGTTCGATGCCAGCATCATCGCCATCTTCATCTTCCATTTGCCCTTCTTCAATCAGAATGGCTTCCGGTGTTTGAATACCAATATGATAAGCCGCAAAACCGGGCAATACGACCTGATCCAGCGCCATGCCGAGAATTCGCCCGCGATAGGGTGAAACGATTTCGCTACGTGCATTGGTAATCGGGTCAGTAACCGTTCCCAGCACCTCCCCCGGCATCACCCGTTTTCCTAGCGGTGCCTGACTGAAAAGAATGCCGCTCTGATTCGCACGCACCCAGGTAGATTTATAATAAACCGGCGCCGGTTTGTACCATTTGCTCGCCTTACCATACATACCGGTTTTGGTCATCATCACCTGGATGGCCTTCACACCTTCTGACACCACTTCACTCTGCATCCGCATCGGCTCACCGGCTTCCATCGTCACGGAAGGAACGCCAAACCTTACCGCCGCAGCGCGCAGGGAACCGTAGTTGCCGCGACTATTCAATACAGCAATAGTGCCAAAATTTTGCGCCAGGGCCGCCACTTTCTCATCGGATAGATCTGCGCGCAGCTGGGTCAGATTGGTGCGATGAAATGAGCCGGTGTGGATATCAACTAGCGCATCGCAATGACGGATAACCTGGGAAAAAAATGAATGGGCAATGCGCGACGCGGAGCTGCCCTTGGTGTTACCGGGAAAATATCGATTCAGGTCGCGGCGGTCCGGCAGGTAGCGGGAATTGCGGCGGAAACCCATCAAGTTCACCACCGGAACACCAATCACGGTGCCGGATAATTTATCCGGTTCCAGGTTGTACATCACGCGCCGGATCATCTCGATACCGTTGAGTTCATCACCGTGCACAGCCGCTGTCAGGCACAATGTCTTGCCCGGATTCGCACCGTTCACAATAAGTACCGGCGTCTGCTCCGCAAAGCCACTGAGTTGCTCTTCCGGCATCCACACCAGGCGCGAGGAGGTGTTCGGCGGCACCTCTACACCCAGAATAAATTTGGACAGAATGACTGGCTCTTCTTCGGCAACATTCTCTTCCGGATTTGCTTCAGGTGTATCCGCCGAGGAGGTCGCATCACCATCCGCAGGCGTAATTTCATCCGCAACGGATGACGCGGCGACTGCTTGCTCCACAGGTGCACTGGCAGCAGACGAGGACGAGGGCGAAACCGAGGTAGCCGGAGCTGGCGCAGCGGGTAAGGAAGAAGCTTGGGCAGAGGACGATGATGTTAACCCAGAGGAAGGTGACACTGACGATTCCTCTGATGAAGCAGCCACCACTTTGGGCGGCTGTAATTCGGGAATCACTTCGCCAAGGTTGATACTTTCTGCCTTGGGTAAGGGCTGTGACGATGCCGATGATGCAGAAGCATTTTCTTCCGCCGCCGCCAGGGTCGCGCCAGGCTCTGAATTATTTTCTTCCTCGCCTTGCGCAAACGCCAACGCGGGGAAGAACAACACAGAAAATAACACCAAACGAATCAGTTGCTTGACGGAACATATTGTCATAAAGCACCGCGTAGCCTCACGGAAGATATACATTGAGCAACAAACTTTCTGGGTCAGGCGAAACCTGTTTTACTCCCACTCAATCGTCGCTGGCGGTTTGCTCGATACATCGTAGGTCACCCGCGAAATACCCGAGATTTCATTGATGATACGGTTGGATACTTTTTCCAATAAGTCATAGGGCAGATGCGCCCAACGCGCCGTCATAAAGTCCACCGTCTCAACAGCGCGCAATGCGACTACCCATTCGTAGCGTCGCCCGTCACCCACGACACCGACTGATTTCACCGGCAAGAATACGGCAAATGCCTGGCTGGTTTTGTGATACCAATCTGCTGCGCGCAATTCTTCCAGAAAAATCGCATCGGCTTCACGCAGGATATCGGCATATTCTTTTTTCACCTCACCGAGGATACGCACACCCAAACCCGGCCCCGGGAATGGATGACGATATACCATGTCGTAAGGCAGCCCTAATTCGAGGCCGATCGCACGTACTTCGTCTTTAAATAATTCGCGCAGTGGTTCAACCAGTTCAAAAGCCATGTCATCCGGTAAACCACCGACATTGTGATGGGATTTAATCACGTGGGCCTTGCCGGTTTTGGCTGCCGCGGATTCGATCACGTCCGGATAAATAGTACCTTGCGCCAACCATTTTACGTCTTGCAGTTTGGTGGCTTCGGTATCAAACACCTCGATAAAGGTATTACCGATAATCTTGCGTTTTTTCTCCGGGTCACTCTCGCCTTGCAACTTACTCAGGAACAATTCTTCCGCATCGACGCGAATCACGCGCACGCCCATATTCTTGGCGAACATATCCATTACCTGATCGCCTTCATCTTTGCGCAACAGCCCATTGTCGACAAAAACGCAGGTGAGTTGGTTACCGATGGCCTTGTGCAGCAAGGCAGCAACCACTGAAGAATCCACACCACCGGATAAGCCCAGCAGTACCTTGTCACTACCGACCTGTTCGCGCACCCGCTTGATGGCATCTTCAACAATATTGGCTGGCGTCCACAAGGCTTCACAACCGCACAGATTAAAGATGAAATGTTCAAAGATGCGTTTGCCTTGCAAGGTGTGCGTCACTTCCGGATGGAACTGCACACCAAAGAAATTTTTCTCCGCCGAGTACATGCCGGCAATCGGACACGACGGTGTCGATGCCATGATGCTGAAACCGGCCGGTAATGTGTTGACTTTATCCCCGTGACTCATCCACACATCAAGCAAGGCACTGCCATCGTGATCAACGTGGTCCTTGATATCTTTAAACAACGCGGAGTCACCGTGTACCTTTACCTGAGCATAGCCGAATTCACGCAAATTGGAGGACTCCACCGAACCACCCAATTGCTCCGCCATGGTTTGCATACCGTAGCAAATGCCTAATACCGGTACGCCGAGTGAGAAAACAAGTTCCGGCGCACGGGGAGATTTTTCGGCGGTAACCGACTCCGGCCCACCGGCCAGGATAATGCCGCGCGGATTAAATTCACGAATTTCTGCCTCACTCATATCGAAGGCGCGGATTTCTGAATAAACGCCGATTTCACGCACACGGCGCGCAATGAGCTGCGTGTACTGTGAGCCAAAATCGAGAATAAGAATGCGTTGTGCGTGTATATCCTGGGTCATGAAGGTTCCAATGCTGAAGGAGTCAATAACAATTCTGTTGGGGTAAAAATCACTCGGGCGGCCAAGCCGCCCGAGTATCATCCTGTTGTTTAGTGGCCACCGACCGGATAATTCGGTGCCTCTTTGGTTATCTGCACATCGTGTACGTGGCTTTCGCCCATACCCGCCGCCGTTACGCGGACAAATTCGGGCCTGGTGCGCATCTCGTCAATGTTCTTACAACCGGTGTAACCCATGGAAGAACGCAGACCACCCATCATTTGATGCACGATAACGGTCAGCGAACCCTTGTAAGGCACACGACCTTCGATGCCTTCCGGTACCAGTTTCTCTGCCCCCTGGCTCGCATCCTGAAAATAGCGGTCGCTGGAACCCTGGGTTTTTGCCATAGCACCCAATGAACCCATGCCGCGGTAGGCTTTATAAGTGCGGCCCTGGAACAGCTCGACCTCACCGGGTGCCTCTTCGGTACCGGCAAACATGGAACCCATCATGACGGCATGAGCGCCGGCCACGATGGCTTTAGAGATATCACCGGAATAACGGATGCCACCATCGGCAATAACCGGCACGTCCGTACCTTTCAGGGCCGCTACCACATTGGCAATTGCAGACACCTGGGGTACACCGACACCGCTGACGATGCGCGTTGTACAGATAGAGCCGGGGCCGATACCCACTTTAACCGCGTCAGCGCCCGCCTCTACCAGGGCCTTGGCCGCTGCTCCCGTGGCAATATTGCCGCCGATCACCTGCACATGGGGATACTTGTTCTTGATACTGCGCACCCGGTCCAGCACATTTTTGGAATGGCCGTGCGCGGTGTCCACTACCAGTACGTCCACGCCGGCTTCAACCAGGGCCGCTACGCGATCATCGGTATCAGGGCTGGTACCGACGCTGGCGCCGACGCGCAAACGTCCTTCCGGGTCTTTACAGGCATTGGGGTAACGTTCGGCTTTGTTGATGTCCTTGACGGTAATCAGCCCGCGCAATTCAAATTTCTCATTAACCACCAGCACTTTTTCGATGCGGTGCTTATGCAACAGGCTGCGAACCTCATCCGCACCGGCGCCTTCCTTAACGGTGACCAGTTGCGCCTTGGGTGTCATGATGCTGGAAACAGGTGCATCAAGATTGCTTTCAAAGCGCACGTCACGCCCGGTCACGATGCCCACCAGATCGCCGTTGTCCAGCACCGGTACACCGGAGATGTTGTTCTTGCGGGTCAGGGCATGCAAGTCGCGGATTGTCGCTTTGGAATCAATAGTGATAGGGTCTTTAACCACGCCAGCTTCGAATTTCTTGACGGCACGCACTTCCAGCGCTTGCTGTTCTATGCTCATGCTTTTGTGGATGATACCGATACCACCCTCCTGGGCGATAGCAATCGCCAGACGGGATTCAGTCACGGTATCCATAGCAGCGGAGATCAATGGGATATTGAGCTGAATACCACGGGTCAACTGGGTCTTGAGCGACACGTCTTTCGGGGTGACGTCGGAATAACCGGGCACCAGCAGAACATCATCAAACGTGAGGGCTTCTTCAGCAATTCGCAACATACCAACCAACCTCTGTTCAGAGAGTAAATAAACGCGAAATTATAGCTGTTCAGACGAACAGGGTAAACCAGTCGCTACCAGATGTTGTGTGACAGCACCGGGTCAAACCACTGATATAGCGTCATTTTTCTCCCGGGAACGCGTTGGAAAGGTGGCCGTTGCTGACTGTCATCGCCTAGAATAGGCGCCATGTTTACTTCCGATATCTTCACCAGCAGCACTGATCGCGACGTGCTCTCCGTCAGCCAGCTAAATCGCCGGGCGAAACAGTTACTGGAAACCCACCTGCCCCTGTTGTGGGTGGAGGGGGAACTATCCAACGTCTCCCAACCTTCCTCTGGCCACTGGTATTTCACCCTGAAAGACGACCAGGCCCAGGTCCGTTGCGCCATGTTCCGCAACCGCAATACGCTGGTTCGCTTCGCCCCCCGTCAGGGGCAACAGGTGCTGTTAAGGGCGCGGGTCAGCCTGTATGAAGGCCGGGGCGACTATCAGCTAATTGTCGAACACATGGAAGAAGCCGGCTTCGGCGCCTTGCAACGCGCCTTTGAAGCCCTGAAAGCCAAGCTGACCGCCGAAGGCCTGTTCGATGAGATCCACAAACAACCATTGCCTTCGCTTCCCAAACATATCGCCGTCATTACGTCCCCGACCGGCGCGGCCATTCGCGACGTGCTGAGCGTCCTCAAGCGCCGATTTCCGGCGATACCTGTCACGGTGATTCCGGTGGCCGTTCAGGGCAAAGAGGCAGCGCCGCAAATTGTTCGGGCCATCGAGCTGGCGAATCGGGCCGGGTTATTTGACGTGCTCGTCCTCGCACGCGGCGGCGGTTCGCTGGAAGATTTGTGGCCCTTCAACGAGGAAACCGTAGCGCGGGCAATATTTGCCAGCGAATTGCCCCTGGTGAGCGCCGTAGGCCATGAAATAGATTTCACCATTGCCGATTTTGTCGCAGATCTGCGTGCCCCTACGCCGTCAGCTGCCGCCGAGTTACTGGTGCCCGATGCTGAAGATTGGCTGGAAACCTTTGCAGGTTATGAAATCCTCCTGCAGGAAGCCATTGAGCGGAAGCTGCATTTACTCTCCCAGCGTCTGGAGTGGTTACGCACGCGGTTGCGTCACCCCGGCGAACGCTTGCAGCAACAAGCCCAGCGACTCGATGGACTGGAGCTGCGCCTGGTACGCGCGGTGGATCATCAATTACTGCGCTGCCACACCCGGCTTAATACCCTGATGCTGCGCCAGAAACCGCTTCAGCCCGGGCTGCGTATCCAGCAGCTGAACCAGCAGATTGCGCAACATCACGCGGCACTGCAGAAAAACATACAGCGCCATTTACGCATGCAACAGCAACGCCTGGCCGAAGCGGCGCGCCTGCTGCAAACGGTGAGCCCGCTGAATACCCTGCAACGGGGTTATGCCATTGTCACTGATCCGCAACAGCGGGTCATTACCAGCAGCCGTCAGGTTACACCGGGCGATAGCATCAATGCGCGCCTGGCTGAGGGCGAACTGCAATGTCGGGTCGAAAAAATTCTCCCCTGATCCAGTTTGTTGATTGCAGCTCGCGTATCACCCAAGTATATTGAACACGCTTGTCGGGGCGCCTTGGTGTTCATGTGAACATTCGGAGGCTGAGATCGGTACGGCCGAACCCGTAGAACCTGATCAGGTTGAAACCTGCGGAGGGAACAAGGTGCTGCTTTGTCCCCTATTCCCTTCTCTGCACTTTCAATCTGCCGTCGTCCACACACAGCTTATCGAGTCTTTGTGAACACTAAACAACCCGATGCCATTGCCATTGCCGGAGCCGGCCTGCTTGGGCGCTTGCTTGCCTGGCGCTTGCTGCGCGCCGGCGCGCGCGTCACCCTGTATGAGGCAGGCCCATTATCGCCCTCCCCGGCGGCAGCCTTCACGGCGGCCGGAATGATCTCGCCGTTGAGCGAAGCCGTCGTATCCGAATACGCTGTCTATGAAATGGGTTTGTTCGCGCTTCAACAATGGCCGCAGTGGCTGAGTGAATTGCGCCACCCGCCTTTAACTCCCTTGTTTTCCCAACGTGGAAGCCTGGTGGTTGCGCATCCACAGGATGCCAGCGAACTGCAACAATTCGCGCAGGACTTACAGTTTGTATTGCGTAAACAGCAGGGTTACCGCTGGGTCAGGCGCGATGAAATCCGTGAGTTGGAACCGGATCTGCAAGATAATTTTCAGAACGGTTTGTTGCTGGAAGAAGAAGGCCATATCGACAATCGACAGTTGCTGGATGTCTTGCTGAATGAAATTCGCGAACGAGGCGGCGAATGTATTGAGCACTGCCCGGTCACAGTCAGTGCGCATACTGTTACCACCGCAACGGATCGAAAACACTACGACCTGGTGATTGATTGTCGTGGTATGGGAGCCAAAAGCCCGGCTAACCAAATGCGCGGTGTGCGCGGTGAAACGCTGCATGTCGAGACCCGCGAGGTGACCCTGCAGCGACCTGTGCGCTTAATGCACCCGCGCTACCAATTGTACATTGTGCCTAAACCGGGCCATCGTTTTATCATTGGCGCTACGCAAATTGAAAGTGAAGATCGCTCACCGGTTACGCTGCAATCTTCCCTGGAATTAAGCAGCGCGCTTTACACGCTTTCACCCGCTTTTGCAGAAGCGAGGATTCTGGAATTGGGCGTAAATCTGCGCCCGGCTTTTATGGACAATATGCCTAGAGTTGACCGTCAGCCAGGCTTAATTCGTGCAAACGGTTTATTTCGTCACGGTTTTCTTTTGGCGCCGGCGGTGGTCAGTTATGTACTGGCCTGCATTCAAAATACGCCAGACAAACCTTTTCAATCCATCCTGACAGCGCATTAATTTTATGATCCAGCTCAGCGTGAACAATACACTCACTGACATGCCCGACAACACATTACTTAGCGATGCCATCGTCGCATGGGGTTTTGCCGACAGTAAAATAGCAGTGGCCATCAACGGCGAGTTTGTGCCCCGCTCCTCTTACAACGAATACTGCCTGCAAGCAGGCGATGAAATCGATATCGTTAAACCCGTGGGAGGTGGCTGATATGCACGATGATCTACTACTTTATGGTGAACATTTTTCCAGCCGCTTTTTGTTGGGCACTGCGCTCTATGCTTCACCACAAATCATGCGTGACGCCATTGTCAGTTCACGTTGCAATATTGTTACGCTGGGCTTGCGGCGGCAGAATCCTGCGAACCGTGATGGCGACGCCATCTGGCAATATATTCAGGAGAGCGGCTGCAAATTATTACCCAATACCGCCGGCTGCAAATCAGTCAAGGAAGCGGTCACACTGGCAGACATGTCCCGCGAATTATTTGATACCGATTGGATAAAACTGGAAGTTATTGGTGACGATTACAACTTACAACCGGACCCGTTTGGCCTGGTGGACGCTGCAGACATCCTGATTAAAAAGGGATTTAAAGTCCTGCCTTATTGCACCGATGATTTGATTCTATGCAAGCGCCTGCTTGATGTGGGCTGCCAGGTATTGATGCCCTGGGGTGCGCCGATTGGCACAGGTCAGGGCTTATTGAATCGTTACAACTTACGCATGTTGCGCGAAAGGATTACCGATGTTCCCATGATTATCGATGCTGGCCTGGGTGCTCCGTCACAAGCCACCGAAGCGATGGAAATGGGTTTTGATGGTATTTTATTGAACACGGCTGTTGCCAAGGCCCACAACCCGCCACTGATGGCCGAAGCCTTTGCCGATGCAATTGATGCTGGTCGCAAAGCCTTTCATGCCGGCCTGATGCAAAAGCGCCAAACCGCCAGCCCAAGCACACCGACGATTGGTCAGCCATTCTGGCACAACAAAAACTAGAAACCACCTCAAAAAATTATTCAATAATGACGATTTCCCGATCATCATGCTTCGCGTCGATGTGCGGTTCTTGCACATCGGCCGCGCTAGGTTGGGATTCCTTTTCGTTGACTTCCGCCTCCAGCGCTAACTGAATGGCCGAGTCTTTACAGTTGCCCGATGCCGTATAAAGCTGAATCATGCGGCTCAGTCGCTGTAAATGGAAACTGACCTCTTCCAGCATCAAATAAGCATCTTCTACTTCGCGGTAGGCGGTGGTAAGGCATTGCTGTTTTACCTGTTCCAGCCACTCGGCGTAATTGTCCTGAAAAATACCTGAACCATTGATGGCCGTTGCAATGTGAAAGAAAACATTCTGCAACGCATGTAACTTTCGATCGCCATGAGTAAAACCGAAAGACAACAACAATTTTTCAAAACGCTTGAAGCGCGACTTCATATCGCTTTGTTGATGAATAAATTTCTCAATAAAGTCCGGCATCTCATCGCCAACAACAACACCGAGTTGCGGCAACTCGCTGCGTCGCAAAATGGTTACCAACACTTCGTAATTGCGATAAAAATAGGCCTGGTTGTTCATTTGAATAACGGGGATCACGTCGCGCCAACTGCGTCCGTGTGGTTTAAAGCGATTGTGATATACCGCAATCACACTGTCAGCCAAAGCAATGATTTGCCCCAGTAACGACAACTCACTTTCCACTTTACCTGTTGGATATCCGGTACCGTCGCAACGCTCATGGTGCTCCAGCACAGCGAGGCTCACTTGCGATGGCATTCCCGGCATACTCGCCAGGATTTTTTGGCCAATAACCACATGCGCCTGGATCTGCCGCCATTCTTCGGCGGTCAATGCGGAGGATGCGTTGAGAATATCCGGATTGATATGCAGCATGCCAATGTCGTGAGCTAACGCGCCCAAAAAGACCGCATTGATATCCTGTTCGGGCAAACGCATTTCTTTGGCGATCAGCATCGCCAGCCAGGCGCAATATAAAGAGCGACTGTAAGTCTCCGGCATGCGCTCAGCCAACACGGTGATTTTTTGGCGCAACAAGGGATAGCCTTGATAACTGAGGCATTGATCATGCAGCAAAAGGTTGAGGTTATAGCGGTCATGGATGGACTGCAGGATGTCATCTTCGTGCATCACCGCAATAAAATCTTTTTGCAACTGCGCACCATCTATTTCATCGTTGATGGTGATGCACTTTTCGATAGGGTGAAGCAATTTGATATTAATAATAGCGCGGGTTGCTGCGGGCGTAATGGGAGCGCCTTTTTTTACCAGCAGCAACCCTTGGCTGTTATAGATGTCATCACTGGCAATGACTTGCCGGGTGTTGTTGACCTCTGCCAGGTGCAAGGTATATGCATCCGTTTGTAAAGGATCGTAGTTACTGCCGAGAAGATTAGTATTCACATTTGAAGACGATTTTGGCGATTCTCGCAACATCGTTTCCCCGTTCCATGACAAGAAGACAGGATGCGGTTGTAGAAGCTCACACCAGGAGGTTTCGCCACAACCAGACTGTAAACAAAGACAACAACAAACTATAACCGACCAGGCTCGCAGCCAGCCGGGGCAACAGGTTATGTGACATCGCCAGCACACCGGCGGAAATCATGGCTGGCATGGCGGCTTGCAAGATGATGACATTTGCCGCAGGGCCGGTGATTCCGAATAACCACAGGATCAACATCGCCAGCAGCGGGGTGAGCCCCAGCATATAAAACAGGCCCAAACTGATCGGTGCCAGATACTCTCTATCCAGGCGCAACCGAAACTGTAAGCCCACTGCCACCATAACCACTGGTACTAGTGTAGACGAGATTCGCTCAAATGCACTGGACAGCCAGTCCGGATAATCCAGCCATAAAGTAGCAAAGGCGATGAGCAACGCGATGAACGGAGGGAAGCTGACGATGGTTTTGAACAGGCGATACGCGGTTACGTTGCCGCCTGAATAGTACGCCGCCAACAAAATGCCGTAGGTATTCAAAGCCAGGAAGGTGCCAAACTGATCATAAAGAATGGCATAAGGTATGGCCTCGGTGCCGAGCAAGGCTTCGATCAAGGGCAAACCAAGAAAGCCGGTATTACCCAGGGGAATTGTCAGCATCAATACCCCGGTGACACCGCGCGACCAATTGAGTAACCGAGCCGTTATCCAGGTGACTGCGGCGGACAGAGCCATGATAAGCCAGGCAAACACCACGGGTAACAAGGCGTGATGATCCAGCGTCAACCGCGGTATTTCTGCCAGTACCAGGGCCGGCAGGGCCACATAAATAACGTACAGGTTCAAGGTCGCCGCCGCGCCTTCGGGCCAGCGACGCAAACGCTGTAATACCAGCCCGATAGCCAGACAAATAACAATGACCGCAAGATTATTCATGGCGCAACGTGAGGCTCAAAACAATGGGGAGTAGACAAACTATAGATGAAAAATGCCCTCCGCTGAGGGCATTCACTGTTATTTAGTCCGCCCGACAAACGAACGAAGGCAAAAACTGACAGATGACGTCATACAACCGCAGGGTGCTTTCGGCAGTTACTTCTTCTTTTTGTTTTTGCTGGCATGTTCCATCAAACGACGTTTCTTGGCGTACTGACGTGCCGACAACTCATTTTTCTTGCCGGCAAATGGGTTTTCGCTGGTTCTGAATTCAATACGAATCGGGGTTCCATGAAGATTTAACACGCGGCGATACGTCTTTTCGAGATAACGCACATAATGTGCCGGCACTTCGCCCGTCTGATTACCGTGGATAACGATGATTGGCGGGTTATGTCCACCGGGATGCGCATAGCGCAGTTTAATCCGCCGCCCTGCCACAATCGGTGGCTGGTGCTCGCGCACTGCGTCTTCCAGAATACGCGTGAGGAAATTGGTGGAAAATTTATCTGTCGCAGCATGGTAGGCCTGCTCGATAGATTTATAGAGGTTTCCCACACCCGTACCGTGTAACGCGGAGATAAAATGAATATTCGCGAAATCAACAAAACGTAGACGTCGCTCCAGTTCATTTTTTACGTATTGTTTGTGCGAGTCTTCCAGTCCGTCCCACTTATTCAGGGCAATCACCAGGGCGCGACCGGCGTCGATGACACTGCCCATTAAATGTAGATCCTGATCAACGACACCTTCGCTCGCATCCATCACCAGCACAACCACATTGGCATCACTGATGGCTTGCATGGTTTTGACAATGGAAAATTTTTCTACCGCCAGGGCGACATTTTTACGCCGCCGAACCCCTGCCGTATCAATCAGCGTGTAAGGCTTATCGAAACGCTCGTAATTGATATAAATACTGTCGCGTGTAGTACCCGGCTGGTCATATACCACGACACGTTCTTCACCCAGCATACGGTTAACCAAGGTGGATTTACCGACATTCGGGCGTCCGACAATGGCGATCTTGATGCCCGTGGCAACATCCTCAACCGCGTCTTCCAGGGTTTCAGGAATATCCGCCAGCACGGCTTCCATCATGGATTTTACGCCGCGCCCGTGAGTGGCCGTTGTAGGGTGTATTTCACCCAAGCCCAATTCGTAAAACGGCGCCAACGCAACATCCGGGTCCATGCCGTCAATCTTGTTAGCCACCAGAAATGTCTTTTTGTTATTAACTCGCAGGTGCCGGGCAATCATGTGGTCGGCTGATGTCAAGCCGTCGCGGCTGTCCACCATAAACAACACAATATCGGCTTCCTGAATCGCCAGGAGCGACTGCCCGGCCATGGCGCTATCAATCCCCTCTTCCTCGCCGCTGATGCCGCCGGTATCCACCACAATAAAGCGGCGACCCTCGATAGCACCCTCGCCGTATTTGCGGTCGCGGGTAAGGCCGGCGTAGTTAGCCACCAGCGCATCACGGGAGCGTGTCAGACGGTTAAACAGCGTGGATTTGCCCACATTCGGGCGACCAACAAGCGCAATCACTGGGATCATAACGGGATTTTCAATGGATTAACGGAAGATACGATGTCGCAAAAGCAGATCTTTGCGAAAGTTTAAAGACATCAGCCAATAAACAAACCGACAGGTTGTTTATTGGCTGATTGTAGCGCGCGAAGTACGCAGAAAGAAAAATTATTTCTTTTCTACGGCTTCGTATGCGATTAATTTGCCGCGATTGCCGTAGACATACAGGATATTGCCATCGGTCAGCATAGTCGCCCGAGCACCCTTGCGATCCACACGGGCGCGGGCAACAAACTCACCATCCGTCTGGCGCATTACGTGCAGATAGCCTTTGAAATCTACCACCGCGACGTAATCACCAAAGGCTTGCGGACCATTCAGTCCACGCCGCAGCATTTGTTCATTGGTCCAACGCACTTCACCACTGGCGGCATTGTATGCGGTGACCTTGCCGTCGGCTTGAGACAGGAATAACAGATTATCTGACAGCGCAATATCTTCGCTGGTCGAGGCATCCTGAGCCCAGATGGCACTGCCGGTTCCACGAGCCAAAGCCGTTACACGCCCCTGGTATGCCGCTGCATACAGGATGCCTTCACGCAGGATCGGCGATGCATGAATATCAATCATTCGTTCCAGCTCAGAGCGGCCCTGGGGAATCGCAATCCGCTGCTCCCACAATATCAGGCCGTTCAGCGGATTAAATGACATGAGGCGTCCGTTAGAGAAACCAGCATAAATGGCATTATCGGTAACAATGGGGGACGGCGTGCCGCGCAGGATCAACACCGGCGGCGGATTTTCATAAAACCACAACTCATCACCCGTCTTTGCATCCAATGCATAAAGCCGCCCATTCATGGTCTGGACAGCCACCACATCGCCATTACTACGGGGCACAGAGAGGATTTCACCACTCAGTTGCCTGCGCCAGACTTCGCTACCATCGGTGCTGGACAGCGCGATTAACTCACCGCCCTGATTACCGATAAACAACATGCCTGACTCAGCACCAATACCGCCACTGATGCTTTCTTTTGTCTTGCGTTGCCACAACTTCTTACCAGTCAGGCGGTTCAGTGCCGTCACACGCCCTTTGTGGTCGACACTGTAAATAGCATCGCCATCAATGGCAGGCGTCAAGCGGGTAAAGCCTTCACCCTGCCCGGCCCCCACATCGCGCTGCCACACTTTCTTGACTTTGACGGTCGCGTCAAAGTCCACCAACTCCATGGGTTCGTTACCGGTTTTCTTGCTAAAAAGCGAACAACCGGATAACAGGATGGCGCATACCAGAAGCGCTCCGTTAAACCACCGGACTGACCCGTTTACATCTCTCATTCAGCGGTCTCCTCAGGGGTCGCTGTGGGTGAGGCAATGCTGGCAGTCGGTTGCTTCAGATCATCAAGCTTCATTTGCAGGACCATGAAACGTTCCTGTTGCTGCGGAGTAGTAGAGGAAAGTGCTTTTTCATAAGCAGTACGGGCTGCATCAAGATCGCCCTTCGCTTTCAACACATCACCATGAACCTCAGCGTACTCAGAGGCAAAACCGGTCGTCGGTGGTGTCTGTACCAGGCTTAAGGCTTCGTCATAGTTTTGTTGAGCCAAAAGCACACGAGCCAGACGCAAATTAGCCAATTGTTCAGTCGCCAGATCAGGTTTTTGCGATAAAACCCAACGCAATTCAGTGACTGCTTTGTCCAGATCACCTTGCGCAATCGCAATCTTTGCCAGGAAGAACGCTGCATTGTGCGCGTACAAACTGGTGCTGTCGCCTGCCTTCAATTCGGCAGCCAGGTGCTCAGCTGTGGAGCGCTCGCTCTCACCCAGAGTTTGACCCGGTTCAACCGAAACCACTTTCAATAATTCTTCATAAGTTGCCGATGCAGTTTCTGCTTTGTTGCGTTGCTGGTCTTGCCAGGCATTCCACGCAAAATAAGCACCGATAGCCACCAAAGCACTGATGATGATGGTCTTACCGTATTCCTTCCACCAACGTTTCATGGCTTCCAGTTGTTCTTCTTCGGATAAATGTACGCTCACAATCGGCTCCTGTAATGATCAATAGCGTTGTTATTGTGGAAATAAGTATTGTGCGGTATCGGTAATATCAGACCAATGACTGCAAAAGCTGTAAAACTTCATCCTGCGACAGTAGCGCCTGAGGCTGTTCCTGACGCAGATATTTAACGGCCAACTTACCTGTCTTGACTTCGTCCTCACCGAGAATCAACGCTATATCCGCTGTACTCTTATCGGCTTTTTTCATCTGGCTTTTCAAGCTGCCGCCACCGCAGTGGTTTATCACCCGCAGATAAGGTAATTCATCGCGGATGCGCTCCGCCAATTGCAAGGCTTCTGTTTGCACATCGCCAATGGCAACAATGTAAATGTCTGCTTGCTGCTCAAGCCCCTCGGGCATGCATTCTGCGGCCTGCAACAATAACACCAGCCGCTCCAGACCTATACCAAAACCTACCGCCGGTGTTGCCTTGCCGCCCAATTGTTCTACCAGGCTGTCGTAGCGACCGCCAGCGCAGACTGTGCTTTGCGCACCCAGTTTGTCAGTGACCCATTCAAACGCTGTTTTGCCGTAGTAATCCAGCCCACGCACCAAGCGAGGATTTACCTGATACTGCACACCGTTGGCGTCCAGCAGGCGTTTGAGTTGCTCGAAATGGGTTTTGGATTCTTCATCCAGATAATCCAGCAACACCGGGGCCCCATCCAGTAACGCCTGGGTCGTCGGCTCTTTACTGTCAAGGATACGCAATGGATTGGTGCTCAAACGCCGCTGACTGTCTGGGTCCAGTTGATCGCGACGCGCTTCCAGGTAGGTCACCAATGCCGCTTTATACGCATTGCGCGATGCCGTGTCACCCAGCGAATTCAGCTGTAGTGTGACTAGTTCTTCGACGCCAAGTTCACGCAAAATCCGTGCGCTGAGCAATAAAATCTCTGCATCAATATCTGGCCCCGTCATACCAAAGGCTTCCACACCACACTGGTGAAACTGGCGATAGCGCCCTTTTTGCGGCCGCTCGTAGCGGAACATCGGGCCCATATACCACAGACGCTGGGTCTGGTTATAAAGCAAACCATGCTCCTCGCAAGCGCGAACACAGCACGCAGTACCCTCGGGACGCAAGGTGACGCTGTCGCCGTTGCGGTCATCAAAGGTATACATTTCTTTTTCCACGATGTCGGTAACTTCACCGATAGAGCGCTTGAATAAATCCGTGGATTCCAGAATGGGGAAACGGATTTCCTGATAGCCATAACATTGCAGGATATCGGCGAGGGTGCTCTCTACATACTGCCAGTAGGGTGAATCGCTGGGCAGCAGGTCATTCATGCCGCGAATTGCCTGAATCTTTTTCAAGGTGGTTCCTTAACATCTTGCCGCATTGCCATTTATGGAGACGGCAATGGATTAACAATATTTATGCGCGCGCGATAATATTGCGCTCGTCTTCCGCCATTTGGGCGAGCTTCTTTTCCGCTTTCTGCCGGATGAGGCGCTCGAGGTCATCAACGAGGGTTTCATTGCCTAACTTTTGATTCGGCTCGCCATCGATATAAATTAAATTATTCGGTGTACCACCTGCCAAACCAAGATCGGCTTCTTTAGCTTCACCAGGCCCGTTCACCACACATCCGATAACCGCTACATCGAGTGGCACCGTGATATCTTCCACGCGCTGCTCAAGTTCATTCATGGTTTTGATCACGTCAAAATTTTGCCTTGAACAACTGGGACAGGCGATAAAGTTCACGCCTTTGCTGCGCAACTTGAGACTCTTGAGTAAATCCCAACCGACTTTAATTTCTTCCACCGGATCAGCGGCCAGGGAAATGCGGATGGTATCACCGATGCCGTCCATCAATAGCGCACCAAGTCCCACAGCGGACTTTACCGTACCGGAACGCAGGCCGCCGGCTTCGGTGATACCAAGGTGCAGAGGCTGATCGATACGTGTGGCCAATTGACGATAGGCCGCCACCGCCATAAACACATCAGATGCTTTCACACTGACTTTGAAATCATAAAAATTCAGTTGATCCAGGATATCCACATGGCGCATGGCGGATTCGACCAAGGCTTCCGGGGTAGGCTCGCCGTACTTTTTTTGCAGGTCTTTTTCTAGCGAGCCAGCGTTAACGCCGATACGAATAGGAATATCCATATCGCGCGCTTTATCGACAACTGCCCGAATACGTTTTTCGCGACCGATGTTACCCGGGTTGATGCGCAGACAATCGACGCCGAGGTCTGCCACGCGCAACGCAATGCGATAGTCAAAGTGAATGTCCGCCACCAGCGGGATGTTTACCTGTTTACGAATTTCACCGAAGGCTTCGGCGGCCTCCATTGAGGGCACAGAGACGCGCACAATATCCGCGCCCGCTGTTTGAATGCGATTAATCTGCGCAACCGTCGCTGCAACATCGGTGGTTTCCGTATTGGTCATGCTCTGCACCGAGATGGGCGCATCGCCCCCCACCGCTACATTACCCACCATAATTTGCCGCGATTTACGGCGCTTGATCGGCGACTCACAATGCATATCGATCACCGCACAAAGACTGCAATAACATCATGCTACTCACCTACACTAATGGTCATGACCTTGGTTCCGGTCGATGGGTTAATCGCTACTTCATTGCCATTGAACATCACCCGGACCGCCGGTGCGTTGCCGAGTTTTACGCTGAATGGTGCTACGCCCAACAGCGACACACTGCTGCCGGGTCGCTGCAATTCGGTGGCCAGCACATCACCCTGCGCATCACTCACCTCAAGCCAACATTCTTCGGCAAAGCTCAGCTCCAGCCGATCCAGGGTGCGCTCTGTCGGCGCAACAACGGATGCCTGCTCTTGTGGTGCTTCTTCACCGGCAGATTCTTCTGGTGTGGTGGTTTCTACCGCGTCCGCTCCTTCAACGCTGGCGGGTTCGGCATCTGTCGCAGCAGCTGGCTCTTCACCGGATTCCGCAGGCGCAACCACCGGTTGAACAGGCGTGCCGGGTACCGACGTCTGCGGCACAACAGCCGATGGAACGACAGCAGGAGGAACCACAACCGGGCGCTCCACCTGGTTATCAAAAAACCAGACGGAGATCAGCCATAAGCCAGCGAGCAACAGAATAAGTAACGATACGAACACCCATAATTTTTTTGTAGGTGCTTCTTTGCTGATTGGGTACTGGGGTTCGGTTACCAAGCCCTGGGACGCGGCATGCCGCTGGTAAGCGGCAATAATCGGTGCGCTGTCGAGCTTCAGGAAGTTGGCATAGGCCCGCAGGTATCCACGGATAAAGGTGTCCGTGTTCAGGCGCAGGTAATCATCGCTTTCAATGGATTTCACCTTGGTCAGCGTAATATGCAACTCACGCGCAACCTGCTCCTGGGTAATACCCGCACGCTCGCGCGCTTGCGAAAGCATGGCACCGGGCGTTACCGGTGTAGGCTGGTCATCTGTAGCTTGTTCAAATTCAGTCATTGGCAGCTCAATAACTCATCGTCTGTTTATATTCCAGATATTCCTTGGAATAGGGAAAACGGTTTTTCAGCAACAGCGCATAGCTGGCCTCTTTGTCTTTATTGCCAAAGATGCGTTCAATGCGAATGCCAAGTAACAGACTGCGCGCAGTGTGATTGCGCAGACTGGCGTATTGATCCAGGAAACGCTTGGACTCCGCGTACTCCTTCTTCTGGAAATTGAGTTCCGCCAATTCAATGTAAGGTGCCGTCAATTTGGCATTGAGCAAATTAGCGTGCGCGAAGGCACTCTCAGCCCGCGCTGTATTACCCAGTTTGGCTGCTGTGCGTCCAACATTGACCAGGACTTCTGCACGATCCACGTAGGCCAGATCTTCTCCGGCTAACTCAAATTCCTTGAAGGCTTCTTCGTAGCGCTTTGCGCGATAAAGAAACAGTCCAAAATAATTACGTGCCTCGGTAAAATTTTTATCCTGGCGCAGCACACGCCGATATTGTTCTTCCGCCAGTTGAGGCTCGCCTTCCAGTTCATACAAACGAGCCAACACCGCAGAAGCGCCAGTAGAATTCTTATCCAGCTCAAAGGCTTTTTTCAGATGATGGCGAGCCGATTCACGGTTTTTCTTTTGCACATAACCGGAGGCCAGTTTGATATGCAGCTCCAACGCTTTTTCTTCGTCGACACTGGATATCCTGCGCCCTTCCATCTCGGTGACACACGCAGACAACATCAACATACCGATCAGGATCAATAGACGTACGACGAAGGCAGACATCAAGTTGTGTTGCATTGTTTTCTCCAGTCTATGATTCAACCTGCAATTATTGCGCGATTATTTTAACCGGTTGAGCCTCATCAAAGCGTGCGCGATAGCGCTCGCTGCGTTTGGTAATGTCGTTGATGGTTCCAGCGAGTTGTCCACAGGCCGCATCGATATCATCGCCGCGGGTTGTGCGCACCGTTGTAATATAGCCGGCTTCCATCAGGATGTCCTGGAAACGACGCAACGCATTATTACTGACCCGTTTGTAGTTGGACAGATTGAACGGGTTAAACGGAATCAGATTGATCTTAACCGGCACATCGCGCAGCAGCTCCGCCAATTCATGGGCATGGTGCGGGCGATCATTGACCTGGTCAATCAGCGTGTATTCGATGGTGATCTTGCGGTGCGTATCCGGCATCGCCTCAATGTAGCGCTTGGCAGAGTCAAGCAGCATGGCGATAGGGTATTTTTTATTGATCGGTACCAGCTCGTTACGCAATTCGTCGTTAGGTGCATGCAGGGAGATGGCCAGGCACGCATCGGTATATTGGCTCAAACGATCCAGAGCCGGCACAACACCGGATGTACTTAAGGTTACACGGCGCTTGGAGATGCCGTAGCAGTTGTCGTGCATCATCAAATTCATTGCATCAACAACATTATCGAAATTCAGCAAGGGCTCGCCCATGCCCATCAACACCACGTTGGTAATGCTGCGCTCGGCATTGGCTTGTAATTGCCCAAAGGATTTTGCGGCAATCCATACCTGCCCGATAATCTCGGCCGCCGTCAGGTCGCGATTAAACCCTTGTTTTCCTGTTGCGCAGAAGCTGCAATCCAGTGAACAACCGACCTGTGATGATACGCATAGCGTGCCGCGATCACCTTCAGGGATATAAACCGTTTCAATAACGTTGCCACCGCTGACGCGAATCAGGAATTTGCGTGTGCCGTCGGCAGAATCCAGTTGCTTCACCACTTCCGGCGGACGAATCTCGGCCACATCCTGCAACTTGCGGCGCAAATCCTTGCTGACATTGGTCATCGCTTCAAAGTTATCTGCACCCAGCTGGTGAATCCATTTCATCACCTGCACTGCGCGAAAACGTTTTTCGCCCAGGCTTTCAAAAAATGCCACCAGCTTGGCTTCTGGCAGCCCCAACAGGTTGACCTTGGCGGTGGACGCCGTCGACTCCACGGCGACAGCGCCGGTGGGCGCGGTATTGTCGGGAAGACTGTCTGACGATGTGACCATGATGCTACCTGTGAGACTGTTGAGTGTTGGATAAATTTAACGCGCGAAGATTTCAACACTGCTGAAGAAATAAGCGATTTCCCGCGCGGCGGAGGTGGGCGAATCAGAACCGTGAACGGCGTTGGTGTCGATAGCCGTGGCAAAATCCGCACGAATGGTGCCGGGGGCAGCTTTCTGCGGGTCTGTTGCGCCCATCAGCTCGCGATTAAGGGCAATAGCGTTTTCACCTGAAAGAACCTGGACACATACCGGGCCGGAGGTCATGAAGTTAACCAGCCCTTCAAAAAACGGGCGCCCTTTATGCTCGGCGTAGAAGCCCTCTGCTTCTTCACGGCTGAGATGCAACATCTTCAAGGCCACAATCTTGAGGCCAGCCTTTTCAAAACGCGCAAAGATTTCACCAATGTGATTCTTGCCCACGGCATCCGGTTTAACGATGGACAACGTCTGTTCTACAGCCATGCGAAACTCCAATCCTGTTCAACAATTAACTTTGGCCCTCGCGCGCAATACGGCGATAAGCCCCGTGAAATAGAAAAATCGGCGAATTATACGCGGATCAAGGGATTTTTTATACGGGAAAACCCGGTGAAATCCGGTTTGTCGGGATTGTGTGAAAAAGCGCGGATATAGCCGTAGGCCAAGGATTTAACTGGCGGCGGCGGTATCCTGTATGCGCTTCACCATCGCACGCAGGCCATTGCCGCGCGTACTGCTGAGATGCTGTAGCAGATTCAGGGCAGCGAAGTAAGCCTCAATATCAAATGCCAGTATGTCGGCGGGTGTCTTGCCATTGTAGGCAGCCAATACCACACCCAGCAGGCCCTTTACGATAAAGGCATCGCTGTCAGCAGAAAAAAATAAACGACCGTCGCGCGCTTCACTGATCAGCCACACCTGGCTCTGGCAGCCGCGCACCAGGTTGGCCTCCGTCCGGTGCTCTTCCGCCAATGGCGGCAGCTCCTTACCCAGGTCGATGATGTACTTGTAACGATCTTCCCAGGAATCGAAGAAACCCAGGGTATCAACGATGTCGTCAGCGCTGACATCAATGCCAAATTGCGTCATGAGGTTGGTCCTGTTTCCAGCAGCGAACCTGGGGCTCGGGCTGGAGAAATGCATTGAGGGAGGATGACCTTCTCCACTAAAAAAACATACCCGTTTCAAGCTGGGCTTCTTCGCTCATCATGTCGCGGCGCCAGGGCGGATCGAAAACCAGTTCGACTTTTACCGAGCCTACATTGGGCACTTTACGTACACGATATTCCACATCCCCCACCAACACCGGCCCCATGCCGCAGGCCGGCGCAGTCAGGGTCATGCGGATGTCGACGCGTTTGGCTGCCTGATCAATCTCCACGCCGTAGATCAAGCCCAGATTAACCAGATCCACCGGAATTTCCGGGTCATATACCGTACCCAGCGCCTGCCAGACCTGCTCCTCGTGGATGTGATCATCCACCGGTGGCGGAAAGCTCAGCGTCTCCGCCGGGAGCCCCAGGGCCGCTGCATCACTGCCGTCAACGCGGACCATCTGACCGTGGTAGGTCAAGGTATAGTTGCCACCGAGGGATTGGGTAATGGTGACAAAGGTATCTTTGGGGATCGTTATCGGCGTACCGTCGGGCACCCGGCGCGCCGGGCAATCTTCCTGGGTAACAACGACACGTCTTTCAGTGGCGACCATAATTCAAAGACCTGTCACATCAATTCACATTAAAACTTTCGCCACAGCCGCAGTAATCTTTGGCGTTGGGATTGAGAAATTTCAGCTGGCGATTGACACCCTCGGTCACGAAATCGATCTGCGTGCCGCTTACGACGGCCAGACTGTTTTTGTCGACCAGCAGCTCCACACCATCGGCCAGCGCATAGTGCAGATCATCTGCCTGCCCTTCCGGCACCAGATCAATCACATACATAAACCCGGTACAACCACTTTGCTTGACGCTCAGGCGAACTGCCCGCGCCTCTTTGTGGTTGATTAATTGCCGTTTGAAGTGCTCCACCGCCGTTGAGGTGACCGACACGGCCTGTTGCACGGGATCGAAGGATTCAACTGTCATCATGGGCTCCCGAACGCCTTAGAGTAAAAAAGTTTTGGCTTTGTCCAAGGCGGCGAAAAGGCGATCCACCTCAGCAAAGGTGTTGTAGAAACTGAAGCTGGCGCGCACGGTGCCCGGAATACCGTATTGGTCCATCAGCGGCTGGGCGCAGTGATTACCGGTGCGTACCGCCACCCCCTGCTTGTCCAGCAGCATTCCCAAGTCATGGGGATGTGCACCCTCCAGCAAGAAGCTCATGACACTGGTTTTGTTTGCCGCTGTGCCGACCAACCGAACACCGTCCGTTGCACGCGCCTTGTCTTCTGCATAGCGCAATAGGGCCTGCTCATGGGCCGCTGCGGCACGACGGTCAATACGGTTCAAATAGTCGATAGCTGCAGCCAGGCCGATGGCGCCGGAGATATCCGGGGTGCCGGCTTCGAACTTATAAGGCAACTGATTGTAGGTTGTGCAGGCAAAACTGACCGTCTCGATCATCTCACCGCCGCCCTGGTAAGGCGGCATGGCTTCCAGCAGATCCAGCTTGCCGTACAACACACCCAAGCCGGTGGGACCAAATACCTTGTGCGCCGAGAACGCGTAAAAGTCGCAATCCAGCGCCTGTACATCCACCGGCCAATGACTGACCGCCTGGGCGCCGTCAATCAGCACTTTTGCGCCCGCTGCATGGGCGAGGCGGATGATGTCCTCGACAGGATTGATCGTACCCAGGGCATTGGACACCTGGCCAACCGAGACCATCTTTACCCGCTCATCCAGCATGCCGGCAAAGGCTTGTATATCCAGGGTGCCGCTGGCATCCACCGGAATCGGCTCCACGGTCGCACCTTTTTCCTGGGCAACCATTTGCCAGGGAACAATATTGGAGTGATGCTCCATCGCCGAAACCAGCACGCGGTCACCGGCACCTAACTGGCTGCGCCCCCAGCTGGCGGCTACCAGATTGATGCTTTCCGTGGTGCCGCGCGTCCATAACACCTGTTTGGCAGCGCCATTGATGATGGGCGCATTGATAAATTTGGCTACAGTGATACGCGCCGCTTCAAATTTAGCCGTCGCCCGGTCAGCCAAGGTATGCGCACCGCGGTGCACATTGCTGTTGTCTTCACGGTAATAATTAGCGATAGCATCAATCACCGCGTTGGGCTTTTGCGTGGTCGCGGCGTTATCCAGATACACCAGTGGATGACCATTCACCTGCTGATGCAGGATGGGAAAGTCCTGGCGTATCCGGTCGACATCAAAGCCGATGCTAGTAATGCTGGTCATGTCACTCATGGTGTAAGCGTTGTAAAAATTCGCCGTCGCGCCCAAACAAACGGGCCAGGCGAGGTAACAGATAATCCTGCACTGCCGGTTCAGCAATATCCTGCAAGAGTTCGTTGATAAAACCGAAGCTCATCATGACTTCCGCCTCCTGCCGGGACACACCGCGGCTTTGCAGATAATAAAGCGCTGTGGCATTTAACTGGCTTACCGTTGCGCCGTGTGCACACTTCACATCGTCAGCGTAGATTTCCAATTCCGGTTTGGTATCCACCTCTGCTTTATTAGAGGTCAATAAATTTTTATTGCTCAACTCCGCCAGGGTCTTTTGTGCATCCGGGAAGATGTGAATCCGGCCATTAAATACCGCGTGGGCTGAATCCGCGATGATGCCGCGAAAGATTTCATTAGTCGTACAATGCGGAACGCAATGCTGCACATTAGTATGGTAATCCACCACCTGATTGTTGCGCGGCAGATAGATCCCCTGCAAATTCAAATCGGCGCCTGCACCGCGATGATTCACCTGATAATCAATACGCTTAAGGCGACTTCCTAGTGCGAGCGTAAAGGCGCGCAGACGGGCGCTGCGCAACAGGTTCACATGAACACCGCCCAGGTGTAACAAATTTTCTTCTTCGAGATTCAAACGGTAATGTTGCAGCTCAGCGTTATCGCCGACAACCATTTCACTCAGGCTGTTAACAAAACTATTTTGTACGGCATTCGTTGACAGGTAATGCTCAATAATTTCAGCGCGGGCACTCTCTTCCAACACGACCAGCACACGCTGGTTGGCGATGGCTGGCTCAACGCCGGGTGTCGACACATGGACAATATAAACCGGTTTTTCCAGCGCCTGGTTACGTGGCACATGAACCAGTACCCCGTCAGCGGCCCAGGCATTACTGAGGGTCGCAAACAAATGCCGATCACCATCAACAACCTTACCCAAATGCTGCTGGATCAACGCGCGCGCCGAATCCGTTGCATCGCAGAAGCGAACAACACCCTCAGGTAGAGCACTGGAGTTAGCTGCGTCAAACACGCCATTAACAAACACCAGTCTGGTTGCATCCAGATCAATAAACTCCACTGCACGCTGCCAATCACTAGTGGCTTTTGCCCAGTGCTTAAAACCGTCTTTTTGCAAGGGTAACAGCGGAGTGTATTTCCAATGCTCTGTTTTGCGCGTAGGCCAGGACGCTTGCAGCCAATCTTCAGCTGCCTGCTGGCGCAGACCGGCAAGCCAGTCGGGACTTTGTTGCTGCGCTGCTAAACGCACAGCGTCTTGTTGAAAGTCAGTCATTGATTACGCCACCTCACTTTCAATCCAGCCGTAACCTTTTGCTTCCAGTTCTTTTGCCAGCTCTTTATCGCCGGAGCGGATAATACGCCCACCGGCCAATACATGGACGTAATCCGGCACGATGTAATCCAGCAAGCGCTGGTAGTGCGTCACCACAATAAAACTGCGTTCTTCATTCCGCATGGCATTCACACCATTAGCCACAACTTGCAGGGCGTCAATGTCCAATCCCGAGTCGGTTTCGTCAAGGATGCACAAACGCGGTTCGAGCAGCATCATCTGCAAAATTTCGTTGCGTTTTTTCTCACCGCCGGAAAAGCCTTCGTTTACGCCGCGTTTTAAAAATGCCTGATCCAGATTGACACGCTTGCTGGTTTCCCGCGCGAGTTTCATAAATTCCACCGCTGACAATTCCGGTAATCCCTGATGCTTGCGTTTGGCATCCACCGCTGCTTTCAAAAACTCCATATTGCTGACACCGGGAATTTCCACCGGGTACTGGAATGCCAGGAACAAACCTTCGCGGGCACGTTCTTCCGTTTCCAGATCAAACAGATTCTGACCATTGAACTCTACAGTGCCGCCGGTCACTTCATAGCCTGCACGACCGGAGAGCACATTACCCAAGGTACTTTTACCAGAACCATTCGGCCCCATGATGGCGTGCACTTCGCCCGGCTTCACCGTTAGGCTCAAGCCTTTCAAAATGTCTTTCTCTTCTACCCGGGCATGCAAATCGGTGATACGCAACATAAATTCAAATCCACTCATTGTTTAACAGGCTCCGATGTGTTTTGGCGATCAGATCAGCCAACCGAACCTTCCAGACTGACTTCAAGTAACTTGCCCGCTTCTACAGCAAACTCCATCGGCAATTCTTTAAAGACTTCGCGGCAAAAACCATTGACGATCATGGACACGGCTTTTTCAGCATCAAGACCGCGTTGCTGGCACAGGAACAATTGATCTTCGCTGACCTTGGAAGTCGTTGCCTCGTGCTCAATCACCGCCGTGGGGTTTTTACTTTCAATATACGGAAACGTGTGGGCGCCACATTTATCGCCAATCAACAGCGAATCACACTGGGTATAGTTGCGCGCACCTTCGGCACCCGGATTCATCCGCACCAGTCCGCGATAGGCGTTGGAACTGCGTCCGGCGGAAATCCCTTTGGAGATAATGGTTGAGCGCGTGTTTTTACCAATATGAATCATCTTGGTGCCGGTGTCGGCCTGTTGGAAATTATTGGTGAGCGCCACTGAATAAAATTCACCGACACTGTTATCACCGCGCAAGACACAGCTGGGATATTTCCAGGTAATCGCTGAGCCGGTTTCTACCTGGGTCCAGGAGATCTTGGCACTGGTATGACAGACGCCACGCTTGGTCACAAAGTTGTAGATACCGCCCTTGCCCTCTTCGTTACCGGGGTACCAGTTCTGCACGGTGGAATATTTGATTTCCGCGTTATCCAGTGCAACCAGTTCCACGACCGCCGCATGCAGCTGGTTTTCATCGCGCATGGGCGCTGTACAACCTTCCAGATAACTGACATAAGAACCTTCGTCAGCGACAATCAATGTACGCTCAAACTGCCCGGTGTTTTGTTCATTGATACGGAAGTAAGTGGACAGCTCCATGGGACAGCGCACGCCTTTGGGGATATACACAAAGGAGCCATCGGAAAACACCGCCGAGTTCAGCGCGGCATAGTAGTTGTCCTTTTGCGGTACAACGGAGCCGATATATTTTTTTACCAGCTCCGGGTATTTCTGCACGGCTTCGCTGATGGAACAAAACAATACGCCAGCCTCTTCCAGCTTTTCGCGGAAGGTGGTGACGACAGACACCGAATCAAATACGACATCCATGGCAACACCGGCCAATACCGCTTGTTCATGCAGAGGAATGCCGAGCTTTTCGTAGGTTTTCAATAATTCCGGATCAACCTCATCCAGACTTTTCGGTTTATCGGCCATGCTTTTCGGCGCGGAATAATAAGATACCGCCTGAAAATCAATGGGCGGATAATGTACATGAGCCCATGTGGGCTCTTCCATTTCCTGCCAGGCGCGAAAGGCTTTTAACCGCCAATCCAACAACCACTCCGGTTCATTCTTGCGCGCGGAAATAAAGCGGACTACCTCTTCATTCAAGCCCGGCGGTAAGGTTTCTGAGTCAATCGCCGTATGGAATCCGGCGGCGTATTCGCGCTTGATCAGATGTTCAACTTGCTCAGTCATGACTTCACCTTTGCTCCGGTTGTCCCGGAGTATCTGGAGTCGTCCCGCGACTCACTACGACTAAAAACGGTTATTAACTTGTTGTTAGCGCCGGTTGTAACCACCGACTTTTGTGCCTTTTATTTAGTGACCGGTATGCCGGCAATAATTCACTGTTTTTGCAACTGTTTGACGACCTGGCGGATATGTTCCGCCGCAAAGGCAATCTCTTCCGCCGTGGTATATCGACCCAGACTGAAACGTACCGATGCATGGGCAAGGTCATCCGCCAAACCTATCGCCTTTAAGACATAACTGGGTGCAATACTGGCTGAGTTACAAGCGGAGCCCGTGGAAACCGCCAGATCCCGCAGGGACAGCAACAACATTTCGCCATCACACCCGGCAAAGGCCACATTCAAATGGCCGCAGGCACGAGCCTCCGGATGACCATTCAGGGTAATGCCGGGTAAATCAGCAATGCCCTGCCATAGTTGATCGCGCAAGGTGGCAATACGTGCTGGCTCTTCGTTCAATTGTTCACGTGCCAGGTCAGCCGCTTTGCCCATCCCGACGCATTGATGCGTCGCCAAAGTACCCGAGCGATAGCCTCGCTCGTGTCCACCACCGTGAATTTGCGCCGCAATTTTAACGGCCGGATCACGCCGCACATAAAGCGCACCAATGCCTTTCGGCCCATACATTTTGTGGGCTGACAATGACAGCAAATCCACCGACTGCTGTTGTACATTCAACCCGAGTTTTCCGGCACTTTGCGCCGCATCCACATGAAACAGGCAGGCATGAGCACGGCAGATTGCGCCCAATTCGGCGATGTCATTAACAGTACCTAACTCATTATTAACGTGCATGATGCTGACCAAAAAAGTGTCGTCACGCAGCGCGTCGCGCAGGGCTGAGCCATGTACACGGCCATATTGGTCGGGTTGCAAACGTGTTACCTGAAAGCCTTGCTGCTCCAGCCATTGGGCTGGGTCCAGCACCGCTTTATGCTCAATGGCCGACACGACAATGTGGCCACCTTCAGTATGTGCTTCGCGGTAGCGGGCCGCCGCGCCTTTCAATGCCAGGTTATTGGCTTCGGTGGCACCGCTGGTCCATACAATCTCGCGCGGGTCAGCATGAATTAATGCCGCCACTTGCCCGCGCGCTTCCTCAACCGCCTCTTCCGCTTGCCAGCCATACACATGGGAGCGAGAGGCGGGGTTGGCAAAGTTACCGGAAAGGGTCAGGCACCCCATCATGGCGTCGGCCACTTCCGGGGCTACCGGCGTCGTCGCGGCATAGTCCAGGTACACTGGCTTGCGAAACGGGCTGGATTCAGGGATCGGTTTCACGCTCTGACGGCTCAACATCTGTCAATCAATTAAAGAACTTCACTGCAAGCGATATGACGCTCGGCATCGTAAGGGGGCTTAATCTGCTGCAATCGATCATCCTGCCGCAGACGTACCTGCTGTATATCCCCTCGCGCCACCAGGTCCGCGAGCGATATGCCGTCCAGGAAGTGATGGATCTGCACGCTCAGGTCCTGCCACAAGTGATGGGTCAGGCACACTTCACCATCCTGACAATTACCCTTGCCCTCGCACCGTGTGGCATCCAGGGATTCACTCACGGCGTCGACCACCTGCGCGATGGAGATGTCGGCAGTACTGCCTACCAGGCAATATCCGCCACCGGGACCACGCACACTGCGCACTAGCTTGAAGCGGCGCAACTTGGCGAACAGCTGTTCCAGATAAGACAGGGAAATACCTTGCCGGGCGGAGATGTCAGCCAAACTCACCGGACCCTGCTCGCTGTGCAGCGCAAGATCCAGCATCGCCGTCACCGCATAGCGGCCTTTGGTCGTCAGTCTCATAGCAGTTTCCGCCCATTAGCAGGTGGGAGAGCCAATCACGTTCACCTCGATAGTGAGATGACGCGATTTACCCGGTGCAATTAACCGAGCATTTTACTCAAGTATTACGCATTTTCCAATCTGTATTTCCTTGAGCCTTGTGATAGAAGAAATCAATCAAGCATCAGAGGTTTTAGCGTCGTCCGTTGCATCCGGCTTGATCTGGTCGAGCTTTTTGTTGGTGTAGAAGATGTAGTTCTGCATGGATGTCAGCACACCGCGCAGAATATTGAGTTCCATCTGATCCAGGCGCACCCGGTTATATAGCCGGCGCAACCGGGTCATGGTTTGCTTGGGATTTTCGGGATCGAGAAAGCCCAGCGACACCAGCGTTTCTTCGAGATGGGTGTAGTAGGCATCCAGCGACTCCGCCGTCGCGGGTGGCATATCCCATTGGTGCTGCGTCAGTGTTTTGCCTTCTGCGGCCATGAGGTACGCCATACGAATTTCATAGCAAACGACTTGCACAGCCGTGGCCAGGTTAAGCGAGCTGTATTCCGGGTTGGCCGGAATGTGAACGTGGTAATTACATTTGTGCAATTCCTCATTGGTGAGCCCGCGGTCTTCGCGCCCGAAGACGACGGCTACCTGATGCTGACCCGCCTCCTGCCATACGCTTTCGCCGCATTCCCGGGGATCAAGTAAGGGCCAGGGAATTCGCCGCTCGCGCGCACTGGTGCCAACAACCAGCCCGCAACCGGCAATCGCCTCATCCAGCGTATCCACCACCACCGCGTTATCCAGCACATCGGTCGCACCCGCCGAACGCCACACGGCCTTGTCTGAAGGAAACTCTTTCGGCTCAACCAGATACAGGTTTTTGAGCCCCATATTCTTCATCGCCCGCGCCGTTCCGCCAATGTTACCGGGATGAGTGGTATTCACCAGGACGATGCGAATATTGGAAAAAGGATCGACGGACATGGGCGACTCTCAATAACGAATGGGTTGGTCAAAGGGCGCGCAGTGTAACAAAAACTGTTGTCGGGCTGTACCGGGAAGCAATTGCCCTAAAGAAAAGCTTTTGCTTTTGCCTTTTCCTCAATGCACGGTGAATTTCTGAAGGGTTTCCGGTAGTGAGTCGGGAGACCATCAGCGGCATGGATGCCGCTGATGAGCCTCCAGGGATGGATTTACGGCGTGTCTCCCGACTCACTACCGGAAACCCACACTCCCAACTCAAATCACACCATTTACTGCTGGAGCACACTGACAACGGCTGGTATACTCCGCGCCCTCTGGCGAGAGGCGCGATTCCTGCGACCTGCGGCCCCTGCTCTTTTACATCTTCCCTCACAACCTTGTTGACTGGTGCTCTCATGGAACCCATGCTGAACATTGCTCTGCGCGCTGCGCGCAAAGCGGCTGAACTGATTGAACGCTCGTTTGAACGCGTTGACCTTCTTACCATTGAAACTAAAAGTCGCAATGATTTTGTTACTGAAGTCGACAAGGCTGCTGAAAAAGAAATTATCTACCACCTGCGCAAAGCCTACCCTGATCACACCATTCGCGGCGAAGAAGGCGGCACTCAACAAGGCAAAAATCCGGATTACGAATGGATCATTGATCCGCTGGATGGCACCACCAATTTTATTCATGGCGTTCCCCATTTCTCGATTTCCATTGCTTGTAAATACAAGGGCCAACTTGAACATGGGGTTGTGCTTGATCCGGTGAAGCGTGAAGAATTTACCGCGAGCCGCGGTCGTGGTGCATCGTTAAATGGTCGTCGGCTTCGTGTTTCACCGCGCCGCACCCTGGAGGGCGCGCTGATCGGAACGGGCATTCCCTTTAGCGGTTACGCATTCGATAACATTTCAGCCTATCTGTCTTGTGTACAGGAAATTGCCGGTCAAACAGCGGGTATTCGCCGTTGCGGTTCTGCTGCACTGGATCTGGCGTATGTGGCTGCCGGTCGTTTTGATGCGTTTTGGGAAATGAATTTAAACGAGTGGGATATCGCAGCAGGTATCCTGCTGGTTAAAGAAGCCGGGGGCTTGGTCAGTGATTTCAACGGCGGACAAACCTATATGGACACCGGCCATATTGTGGTGGGTTCACCTAAAGTGTTTAAGCCGATATTGCAGATCGTGCAAAAACACCTCGGGTATTTGAAATAAATAAAACATACGGTGGCGACGGGTTATTTTTTGGTGTCGCCACCCTCTTTACCCTTCTTGCTCGGGCTACCCGGTACCCACCATTTCCCTGCTGAATCCACTGCTGGCATGCCACGGGTTTTCCACATGGAAAACAGCATCGAACCGCCCACCAGCAACGCTGTGATAAGTAATGCCACTTCCGTCGGAATGACCTTGGTACCATACCAGGCGTTTAACACCATCTTTGCACCCACCACGACCAACACCAGCGACAAGCCGTACTTGAGATAATGGAAGCGATGGATAACACCGGCCAGAGCAAAATAAAGCGCGCGCAATCCGAGGATGGCGAAGACGTTTGAGGTGTAAACAATAAACGGATCGGTGGTGATCGCGAAGATCGCGGGAATGGAATCCAGTGCAAAAACAACGTCGGTAATTTCAACCAGGATCAACACGACAAAGAGCGGCGTCATATAACGCACACCGTTCTGGACAACAAAAAATTTACTGCCAACGAATGTCTCGGTCACGCGAAAACGTCGGCGCATAAACGTCACGATGCGGTTATTTTCAATGTCCGGTTCCTCGCCTACCGTGATCAACATCTTAATACCGGTAAAGATCAGGAAAGCGCCAAACACATAAATAACCCAGTGGAAGGCGTCAATCACCGCCGCACCCACCAGGATCAGGGTAGCGCGCAACACCAGCGCGCCCAGGATACCCCAGAACAACACGCGGTACTGGTACTGGGGCGGCACCGCAAAATGGGTGAAGATCAACACAAAGACAAAGATGTTATCGACGCTGAGGCTTTTCTCGATGAGATAACCGGTCAGAAACTGATAGCCGGGGGTTTCGCCCATAAACGCGAAAATCCCTCCTGCAAATATAAACGCAAGCACCACATAACCCAGACTCAACAGAAGCGCATGACGAACAGTGATCTGCTTGTCGCCTTTGTGCAGCACGCCCAGATCCAGCGCTAGCAGACATAACACAAACACATTAAAGCCTACCCACAGCCACACGGTATCCATCTATTCCTCTCTTAAGATTGCAGCTTAATGAATGGGAGCCGACCTCAGTGATCGGTTAATAATTGATTCAGTGTATGGATGAGATGATTAATCTCAACCGGCTTGGTGAGGTAATCATAAAAGCCGGAATTGCGTCCACGTTCGACATCATAAGGCATCGCATTGGCCGACAACCCTACGACAGGAATATTGCTGGTTACCGAATCACGCTTTAATACTGACAGCGCTTCGTAGCCATCCATTCCCGGCAAGTTGATATCGAGGATGATGACATCCGGTTGTTCACTGCGCGCTTTGTAGATGCCCAAAAAGGCTTCTTCCGCGACATCCAATTGCAATTGGGGATAGCGCGCAAAGAGTTGTTGCAGTAACCGGATATTGGAGGGATTGTCTTCGATATAAAGAATTTTTTTGGTCTGCTTTACCTGAAGTTCAGTGGGCGCATATTTATTCTGGTGTTTGGGAGACACAATTAAATCCTGGTTCCATTCCCGCGATAAGGGTAAGTCAATCCAAAATTCTGTGCCCACACCTTCGGTGCTGGTGAAGTCCAGTTTACCGTTCATCATCTCCACCAATTGTTTGGTGATGACCAGGCCGACACCGGAGCCTTCTTCTTTACTGTATTCCGCGTTGAGGCGGTTAAAAGGCTGGAACATTTCCCGCTGGCGGTTGGCGGCAATACCGGGACCATTGTCGCGCACGGCGATGCGCATCTCATTACTTTCCAGCAAGCCAAGCCGCAATTCAACCTCGCCACCCATAGCATTATATTTAACGGCATTACTCAACAAATTGATCAGCGCTTGCTTAAGCCGCACGTTATCCGCCACAACGTAGGTGCTTTCCAGTTGATGCAGATTGGCGTACAGCCTGATACTTTTGACATCAGCCTGGGGCTGAACCAGGGTAAAACATTCAGCCACAACGCGCGAGGTTAAGACGGGCTCCAGCGAAACCGTCATCTTGCCCGATTCAATCTTGGCCAGGTCAAGCACATCATTGATAAGTTGCAGCAAGTGTTCGCCCGCTTTGCGTATTTCGTGCAAATTGTCTACCTGGTTCTGGGTCAGGTTGCCGTCATACTCAAATAATTGTGCGTAACCGAGGATCGCATTTAATGGCGTGCGCAATTCATGGCTCATGCTGGACAAAAATTCTGACTTTGCCTGGTTGGCTTTCTCGGCAGCAATCTTGGCTTGCAATACCCGCTCTTCGGCGCGTTTGATATCGGTGATATCCATATTCGTACCGGACATACGAATCGCGCGACCCTCTTCATTGAAATACGCGCGACCACGACAGCGTATCCAGCGAATTTCGCCCTGGGTGCTGATGATGCGGTATTCGAGATCAAACGTACCTTTATTCTGAAGGTGATCAGCCAAGGCCTGATCAAACTTTTGCAGATCATCGGGATAAATATGGTTACGCCACACCTTGAGGCGATCTTCCCCCTGGGTCAGTACGTCATCCTGATCTTCGTAACCCAAAAGCTCCCAGCAACGGCTGGAAAAATGAAAGCCGCCGCGACCAGCGTACCACTCCCAGATACCGTCGTTGGACGCCTGGATAATACGCACCTGCCGCGCTTCACTTTCGCGTAGCGCAGCTTCGGCTTCTTTTAATTCGGTGATATCGAAATTTACGCCGGAGATATACAGCGCGCGTCCCGTTTCATCGCGGATAGAATCAGCGCGCGCCTGGGTCCAGATATAATCGCCCTGCTTGGTACGAATTCGGTAGCAAATGTTTAGCGGTATACCGCTGCGCAAATGCTCGCGAGTGGCTTCGCGTACATCCTCGACATCATCGGGATGTATAAATCCGTAGAGCTGCCGGACATCATTGATTGCCGCTTCATCTTCAGGACCGTAACCCAACTGCGCCCAAAAGCCACCGGACCAATCGATATGTTGGGTGGCCAGATCCCACTCCCAAAAGCCGTAGCCACTGCCATTGAAGATGCGCTGAAAGCGCGCCAGTGTCTGGCGCAATGCAGTGACGTCGTCGCTCTGGCTGAGGTCGTCGCGAAAGCTATGGTGTAAGGACATGAATAGTTTTCTTATCGGGGCATAGTGGTTGAAACGATAAACCAGAAAAACGGTGATTGCCAGCCCATAACAAAACAGCGCCCTCAGGCGCTGTTTTTGCTAACTCAGGGAGCTTCGTCGAACTCCGCACCCTCTTTCACCGGAGGCAACAAATCTTCTTTCGCAATATTAAGCCCCATCAAAATGGCAGCCGCTATATAAACCGATGAGTAGGTACCCACACCAATACCGATGATCAAGGCCAGCGCAAAACCACCGATCAGCTCACCGCCAAAGATATACAACATAAATAGTGTCAATAACGTGGTCAGCGAGGTCAGAATGGTACGCTCGAGCGTTTGGCTCAGAGAATAGTTGATTACCTCTGCCGGTTCACTTTTACGCAGCGTACGAAAATTGTCGCGAATGCGGTCGAATACCACGATGGTGTCGTTGATCGAGTAACCGATCACCGCCAGCACCGCCGCCAGCACGGTTAAATCGAAGTCCAGTTGAAAGATCGAAAAGATACCCAGCACGATAATAACGTCGTGTATCAACGCAACCACCGCACCCACGGAGAATTTCCATTGGAAGCGAATAGCTACATACAACATCACCACGATCAACGCACATAAAATACCCAGACCGCCATCGTCGCGCAGCTCTTCACCGATCTGCGGCCCGACAAATTCGCTACGGCGCAACTCGGCTGCAGAACCGGCCTCGTTGGATAAACGCTCCAATAAATGGCTGGTATAGATCGTATCCAGTGTTCTTTCGATGACCACTGCCGTATCTGCATCGCGGGCTTCAAATTCCACCTCGCCATACATAGCCTCCGAAAATACGCCCGCCTGCTGTAATTGATCCGGCGTCGTGTTGCTGACCAGTAACTGGTGGGCAAAACGTTCTTTCTCACGAGGAGCACGCTCCACCGCTGCAACATTAACATCCTCGCCCAGGGCAGAAAGCTCTCGCTCAAGTTTTATCAGCGCACCGTCCTGCATGGAGCCCTGGGTGCGAATAAGCACTTCGTTTTCAGAGCCGAACAGCACCGCAACGGGGCTTTGAAGCCCTTCATCCACCAGAATGCTGCGGATTTGAGGAATATCGGCGGGCTGCTCAAAGCTCACCTCCATCTGGGTACCGCCGGTAAAATCCAGCCCCAGTTTCAAACCATTGACCGCCAGCGAAACAATGGAAGCAATTACCAGCAGGATTGAGAAGGCAGATGCGAACTTGCGCACCCCCATAAAATTGATCACTTTAGGTTCCTGTGTCATAGCCATCTTCTCGCTGTTTAGATCCAAAGTTTCTGAAGGTTTTTACGACGCCCGTACACCAGGTTCACCATCGCACGGCTGCACATAATGGCGGTGAACATTGAGGTAAGGATGCCCACCGACAGGGTGACGGCAAAGCCTTTGACCGGCCCGGTGCCTATCGCGTAGAGAATGATTGCCACAATCAGCGTGGTAATGTTTGCATCCAGGATGGTGACGAAGGCGCGTTCGTAACCGCTGTAGATAGCTGCCTGGGGCGTGGAGCCATTTTTCAGCTCCTCCCGAATACGGGAGAAGATCAACACGTTCGCATCCACCGCCATACCGATGGTCAGCACAATCCCGGCCATACCCGGCAGGGTCAGGGTCGCGCCCAGGATGGACATCACGCCGACAATCAACAGCACGTTCAGGCCCAGCGCGATATTGGCGAACAAGCCGAACACCCGGTAGTAGACCAGCATGAAGATCAGCACAATCAGCATGCCCCACTTCACCGCGCTCATGCCTAATGCAATGTTCTCCGCTCCAAGAGATGGGCCGATGGTTCGTTCTTCCACAAAATACATAGGCGCTGCCAGGGCACCCGCACGTAACAACAGCGCCAGTTCAGACGCTTCAGCGGAATTGTCGAGGCCGGTAATGCGGAATTGGACGCCCAGGGCGGATTGGATGTTGGCCAGACTGATGATTTTGCGCTCGACCAGTTGCACCGGCTTTTCAACAGTTTCACCGGCAGCGTTAGTGCGGGTTTCCATGCGGGTTTTGTATTCAATAAACAAAATCCCCATCCGGCGACCGACATTATTGCGCGTTGCGCGGTGCATCTTGGTGCCGCCCGCGCTATCGAGGGTAATGTTCACTTGCGGCATATTGGTTTCAGGGTCAAAGCTGCTGCTGGCGTGGGCCACATGGTCACCCGTCAGGATGAGCTGCCGCTCAAGAAATGCATTGCCGAATCGTTGCTGGTCAACTTCACTGCGGTAAGAAAATTCTTCTTTGGCGGACACCAGGGCGTCCGGCGTGGCTTCCAGACGGAACTCAAGGTTAGCGGTTTTACCGATAATACGTTTGGCCTCAGCGGTGTCCTGCACCCCCGGTAATTGCACGATAATGCGATTGCGCCCCTGGCGTTGCACGATAGGCTCGGAAACGCCCAACTCATTCACCCGGTTACGGAGCGTGATCAGGTTTTGGCTTAAGGCGTAGTCCTCAATCTCACGTACCGCCGCTTCACTCAGCTCCGCCGTAAAGACAAATTCCTCACCCTGGGCATCGGGTTCATTGAACAGGATATTGGGATAGTCGCCGCGAATTTCGCTCAGTGCCTGATCGCGCAATTCTTCCGAACGAAAACGCGCCACAATCACATTGTCACGATTTGCTGCCACATCGCTGTAGCGAATCCGCGCCTTGCGCAATTTATCCTTGATCTCATCCGCCGTAATTTCCTGACGCTTGGCAATAGCGGCGGCCGTGTCCACTTCCATCAAGAAGTGAACACCGCCCGACAAATCCAGGCCGAGCTTCATCGGTGCAGCACCCAGGCTGCTCAACCAGTCCGGGGTGGTCGGCGCTGAGTTAAGTGCAATGATGTAAGAGGTTCCCAAGGCATTTTTGAGCGCCCGCTGGGCACGAATTTGCTGGTCGCCATTGTCGAAGCGAACCAGTGCGGATTTCCCGTTTGCTTCAGCGCCGAAATACTGAATGCCGGCATCGTTAAGTGCCTTCTCGATACGCTGCAAGACTGCCTGATCAATTTCTGTACCGCTGGACTCACCGGAGATCTGCAACGCAGGGTCAGGGGTATAAATATTGGGAACCGAATAGATGAAGCCGAGAACGGCCACAAATAAAATGAGGAGGTACTTCCAAAGCGGATAGCGGTTCAACATAGGATTTTCCGTGACAATTTTTCGCTGTGGCTAGTTATTGGGTGCCTGCAGACGTGACATAACGGGCAACAGACTTGTTATTCACCGTCTCCAGGGTGCAACCTCGAAGGCGGTGTAGTTCCGGTGCGGCAAACGGGCGACATGTTGCCGCCGCGCTAAACCCGCCATAAAAGGGCCGGATTATACCGATTTAACAGGATTCAACAACGCGCGCCGTCAGGGCGCACATCATGCCATTCATCCCGGCAGGGCTTCCGGCTGAGGTGCCGGCGGCACCTCCAGACCTTGGTTGCCATAGAACTCCGCCAGAAAAGCCTCAAAGGACCCTTCACTGAGGGCAGTACGCATACGCAACATCAATGTCTGGTAGTAACGCAGGTTATGGATGGTATTGAGCTGGGCGCCGAGCATCTCATTACATTTATCAAGATGATGCAGATAGGCGCGGCTGAAGTTCTTGCAGGTGTAGCAATCACAGGTGGGGTCCAGGGGACCTGTGTCGGTCCGGTATTTGGCATTGCGCAGTTTCAACACGCCAGCTGCGGTAAAGAGATGGCTGTTGCGCGCGTTACGGGTAGGCATGACGCAATCGAACATATCAATACCGCGGCGCACCCCCTCCACCAGATCTTCCGGCTTGCCGACGCCCATCAGGTAACGCGGCTTGTCGTGCGGCATATGGGGAGCCAGGTGATCCAGCACCCGCAGCATATCCTCTTTTGGCTCGCCCACTGATAAGCCGCCAATAGCGTAGCCATCGAAGCCGATATTGACCAACCCCGCCAGGGACTCACTGCGTAAACTTTCGTACATACCACCCTGGACAATGCCGAAGAGTGCCGAAGGGTTGTCCCCATGGGCTGTCTTTGAACGTTCGGCCCAGCGTAATGACAACTCCATGGACTCCCGCGCCCTGGCCTCATCGGCGGGGTACGGCGTACATTCATCGAAGATCATCACGATATCCGAACCCAGGTCACGCTGTACCTGCATGGAGGTTTCCGGATCGAGAAATACCGGGCTACCGTTAATAGGTGACTTAAACGAAACCCCCGCTTCGGTAATTTTGCGCAGTTTGCCCAGGCTGAATACCTGGAAACCGCCGGAATCAGTCAAAATCGGCCCCGACCATTGCATAAAATCATGCAGGTCACCATGCAATTTCACCACCTCGGTCCCGGGGCGAAGCATCAGGTGAAAGGTGTTGCCCAGGATAATCTGCGCGCCGGTATCCACGACGTCGCGTGGCAACATGCCTTTTACCGTGCCGTAGGTACCCACCGGCATAAAGGCCGGCGTTTCCACCACCCCGCGCGGAAATTTCAAACGTCCACGGCGGGCGTAGCCGGTGTGAGAATCCAGTTCAAACTGCATAAAGGATTGGCGCTTCACGGTTAACCTTCTTTCGCTGGTTCAGGATTGACTGATTTCGCCCACTGCCTCGGTGTGAGCAGCAGGGTTCCGGGTAATGAACATGGCGTCGCCATAACTGAAAAAACGGTACCGCTGTTCCACCGCCGTGGCGTAGGCACCCATGGTATTGCGGTAACCGGCAAACGCCGACACCAACATCAACAGCGTTGACTCCGGCAGATGGAAATTGGTAACCAACGCGTCAACCACCCGGAATTGATAGCTGGGGTAGATAAAGATCGAAGTCTCGCCCTGATAGGGTTGAATGACACCGCTGTGAGCTGCACTCTCAAGACAGCGCACGCTGGTGGTGCCCACGGCGATAACCCGTTTGCCCGCCGCCTTGGTGGCCGTTACCAAACGACAGACTTCTTCTCCGACCTCCATGACTTCACTGTGCATCTTGTGCTCGGTCACTTGATCAACCCGCACCGGCTGGAAAGTGCCGGCGCCTACATGCAGCGTCACAAATGCAATCTGCACGCCCTTGTCACGCAATTGCGCCAATAATGCTTCATCAAAATGTAAACCCGCCGTTGGCGCCGCCACCGCACCCTGCTTGCGACCATAGACCGTCTGGTAGCGTTCACGATCCTCCGCCACATCGGCGCGATCAATATAGGGCGGCAGTGGCATATGGCCGATACGTTCCAACACCGCCAGCACGCGTTCATCGGCCGGAAAGCTCAGCTCAAATAACGCCTCGTGACGCGCTGTTACGGTCAAGCGGGTGCCGTCTTCCAGAAGAATGTCGGACCCCACCTTGGGTGATTTACTGGCCCGTGTGTGCGCCAACACACGCTGTTCATCAAGGATACGCTCCACCAGAATTTCTACCTGGCCACCCGTGGCTTTTTGCCCGAATACCCGCGCCGGAATCACACGTGTATCGTTAAAGATCATGAGATCACCCGGCTCAACCAGATCGAGCAACGCCGGAAAATGGCGATGCTGTACTGCACCGCTCTCACCGTCGAGACATAGCAATCGACTGCCACGTCGCTCTTTGGTCGGCTCGCGGGCAATCAGTGTTTCGGGAAGATGATAAAAAAAATCCTGGCGACGCATGACAACAGAAGTCTGTATGAGTTGATTGAAAGGTGGGCAAGGTTATAGCAAATTGCCGATGCTGGCTATGACTCAGCGAACGCAGAAAAAAACCGATAATTATTCTTCGTGGAATTGAAGTGCTTTTACCTGTTGACGCAGCAAAAGTCGTTGATATAATGGCGCCCGCTTTGCCAGAGTGGTGAAATTGGTAGACACAGGGGATTCAAAATCCCCCGCCCTTAAAAGCGTGTCGGTTCGAGTCCGACCTCTGGTACCACAAGCCTTCCCCTGCTTTCTTCTGTTTTACGCGCTAGATTCCTTGATGCCTTCCTCATATTGCGCCAGCTTTCATTCGCAGGTAGCCCTTTGTCATGCGCAAGCGGTATCATGCTGCCACAGCCGTTAAACGCGCGTTTAACAATCACTCTACTACCATCGTATAGCGTGCAGATTTTTTATAGTCAGAAACTATTCAGGATCAACACGCTTATCGATCAGTTGCAATCGGCCATGACAATAACCAACGCTCCGACCCAACAACACGCCATCATGTTTGCCGATGTGTCCGGCAGCTCGGCGCTGTATAAGCAAGTCGGTAACGAAAAAGCCAAATCTATCATCGATGAAGCGATCAATTTCATGGTGGCGTTGACGATCGTGCATGAAGGCACGGTGGTTAAAACCATCGGCGATGAAATCATGGCGCGTTTTGATGACTGTACCCAGGCCTGCGAAACGGCCTGTGCGATTCAGCATCGCTGTCTTAAAGAGCCGCAATTGGCAGGACTTTCCATTCGAATCGGCATTGCGTTTGGTCCGACACTGTTGACCGAGCATGATGTATTCGGTGATACAGTGAATGATGCAGCCTGCGTTGCGCACATTGCCCGTGCAGGTCAAATCGTCTTGACACAATCGGTGGTAGACCAGCTCTCGGCCGGGCTGCTGGATAAATGCCAGATGTACGACCGCATCCACACTAAAGGCGACAGCAGCAAAACCGTTATTTATCGGTTGTTATGGGAAACCTCGCTGCATCGCGAGCGTGCCGCCACTATCGTGATGGCGACCCATGAAGTGACACGTTTTATCGAAAAATTCCAACTGAAGCTCACCCTGGGTAAGCGCGAGATCTGCCTGCTACCCGATCAGATGCCTTACAAAATCGGACGCGATCCCGAACAAACCCATTTGCAGATTGATAATCATGTGGCGTCACGCGACCACTGCCACATCGAATTTCGCCGTGGCAAATACGTGTTGGTGGACCATTCGACCAACGGCACTTATGTCTGCGGCACAGATCAGGCACCGATTTATTTACGTCGTGAAGAGCTGCCACTGCAAGGTACGGGCGCTATCGGTATCGGCCAGCCGACCGATATCGCCGGCGAGTGGCTGATTCAATATCAACTCTAAACGCTGGTTTCGCCGACTGGCTTCTTATTCCAGCAAAACTGCTACAATCCGCGTCATCTTATCTTTTGTTAGCCATCGTTATGACCGACCTCGACACTACCGCTTCCGAAACAATAACCACGCCTATTCCCACTGCCGGCGTTTTACGCCGTTTCGCCGCTATTGTGTATGACGCTTTGCTATTGATTGCTATCAGCATCGGTTATGGCGCATTGGCTTTGCTGATTAATGTACTTATCCAGGGCGAACCGCCGGCGGGCGAAAAAGTGCAGTGGGGGCATTGGAGCATTCTGGTGTTTATCGGGTGGATGCTGACGCTCGCCGCGTTTTTTTGTTACTTCTGGCGCAGATCAGGGCAGACATTAGGCATGCGCGCCTGGCGAATGAAGCTGGTCGATCTCGAGTACAACACACCGCGCCTCAAGCAATGTTTTTTACGCTGTCTTATCGCACCTTTTTCATTACTGCTTGGCGGAGCGGGTTATTTCTGGCGTTGGTTTGATCCGCAAAAAATGACCTTGCATGATCGCGTGAGTAAAACACAGGTGATTGTGTTGCCGAAGGATAAAAAATAATGACGCAGCCTTCATAACGCTGCCCGGAGCGATGTCAGGGCTTTTTTCTGAAAGCCCTGAAACATTTCCTCAGCGAGCACGATTCAATAAATACAGCCCCAGCAGCGCGCACAACAAAATCGGAATCGCCACCGCAATAATTGGCGCAAATCCGAACACCACGCTGGATGGTCCCAATAAACTCTGCACCAGGCGAAAGACCACCCCAAAGACCACCCCGGTGAAAATCCGCTGCCCCATGGTCACTTCGCGCAAGGGACCAAAAATAAACGAGATGGCGATCAATACCAGACTGACGGTGGCAAGCGGCTGCAATAATTTCTCCCAATAGGCCAGGCTGTAATCGCTGCTGCCCAAGCCCTGCCCTTTGAGATAATTAATGTAGTAATACAGGCTTCTGATTGACAGGGTTTCCGGCTCGGCCACAACGATATTCAACAAGGTGGGCGTCAGCGGCGTCTCCCATCGGCGACTCGGCAGGTTTTCACTGCGGGTTACCAGGTGACGCGCGCCGTCCGGGTTGGATGGTGCCGTCGCCGTTGAATCCTCCACCGCCTGAATAAATTCGGTATCCGCAGAAGCGTCATCCAGTTTTTCACCCAGATTCGCGACTTGCGAAGCCTCCTGGGTTTCAAAATAGGTCACCGCAATATTTTCTTCCTGCCAGTAACCATCCTGGTAAATCGCCTGCTCACTGAAGCTCGCCGATAACAGGTGACGCTCATCATCAAACTTATAGCGGGTCACACCATACAGCACGCCGTTCGGCAGCACGGCGTTAAAGTGCATAAACTCGTCGCCTTCGCGATTCCACATGCTGCCCTGTTCAGCTTTCGCCTGGGGCTTGTTCAGCATGATGGCTTTGCGGCTCTCGCCTACCTGGTCTGTGTAGGGAATAACGAATTCACCCAAGGCCACAGCCAACATGATGAACCCCAGCACCGGCTTTAATACCATCCAGGTGATGCGACGGGTGGAGACGCCTGCTGCGCGCATAATCACCAGTTCGCTGGAGCTGGCCAGCATACCCAGCCCCACCAGACATCCAATCAGGCAGGCAAAGGGAATGATCTCGTATAACCGGCGCGGCAAGGTGAAGCCGATATAGATCAACATCTCCAGGATGGTGTAGTTCGCGCGCAGCCCGTCCATTTCATCAATCAGGGCCGCCACAAAAAACAGGGCCATGATGACCAGCAACACCATGCCGATGGCGGAGGTTACCGAGCGGGAAATGTAGCGGTTGATCTTACGCATGGCTCACCTCCGCCGCTCGGCTGCGACGGCTCTGGCGCCATAATCGCAGGTTGTGCCAGTTCACCATCAGCAGCGCCAGCCCCAGATACAGGATGTGGATGATCCACAAGCCAGGCATCAACGGCCATTTGCCGGCGTCCATCACACCGCGCACACCGATGAGCGCGCCCAGGTAAAACAGGTAGATGATGATAGCGGGCAGCATCTTCAGATAACGGCCCTGACGGGGGTTGGTACGGCTCAGCGGCACCGCCAGGATGGCGACAACCAACACCAATATGGGCATGGAGATCCGCCATTGGAGTGCCACCCGGCTTTCGAGATCGTCGGACGCCAGCAATTCGCTGGTGGTGCGTGTGTCCGCTTCATTGGTAAAGGCAGCCGAGCTGTCAGCGGGGGTCAGGTAAGCACCGTAGGTACCAAATTCCATCACCTTGTAATTATTGTTGCCGGGTAAACCTTCATAGCGATAACCGTTATGCAACACCAGATAACGCTGTCCGTATTTCGGGTGAACCATTTGTTGGCCAGACTCGGCAACGATCACCGCCACACTCTCCTGTGACATGTCGCCGACCACCTGGGCCACAAACACGTGGTTCAATTGTTTACGGTTGTTGCTCACGCTTTCGACATAGGTCATTGCCTGGCCACGCCCCAGAGATTGAAAGCGCCCTTCCTGCAAGCTATCGAATTCGCTGCGGTGGCGTTGCTCATCGAGCATCAATTCGGTTTGCCGGGCCCCCATCGGGCTCAGCCAGAGGCTGAAACCGGCTACCAGCACCGCCACCAGCATGGCTGAGACAAGGGTGATATTCACCAGCTTGCGCTGACTCATGCCGCAGGCCGACAACACCACCATTTCACTTTCGATATACAAGCGCCCGTATACCAGCAGGATGGCAATGAAAAATCCCAGCGGCACAATAAGTTCAAGGAATCCAGGCAGGCGATAACCGATCAGGCTGAAAAGAATGTCCACTGAAATCTTGCCGGTGGTGGCTTCCGCCAGATAGCGGGCAAAACGACTGCTCATCGTAATCAACAGCAAGATACTGCTTACCGCGAACATGGTGAGCAGGATTTCGCGGCTAAGGTAACGAAAAATTATCACATCAATATCCCGATCAATTAGCGCTCATAGGCGGCGCCGAGACACAAGCGTTTGAATTCTGTTCTGTTTGCGGGCGCGTATTGTGCCGGCATCCGGCTGATGGACAAATAATCCGCCGGACAGTTGCTGTAGCGCGCCAGCGCGAGTTCACATAATTGCAGCGCACGACGCCGGTAAAACGCATCGGTGCCCGAGGCAAGCCACGCAAAAGTGTGGCATTATCACGCACAGAAACATTTTTGTCTTGAGTCGATTTTTCTTAATTTAACAAGCCCGCAGCTGCCTCGCGGAATTACCGAAATACCGAGTAACAAAGAAGGACAATTTTTAAACGCCCTGTTTGTGCCCCAGCGTTTCAGCAATTCCTCCGAGCTGCCCCGGGTCTTCAGTCCAAGGGAAGCGCCATGCAATATACCGCCAAAACACTCGATATCATCAAACAACGCAGCCATTGCCTGGTTGTCACCTGCTACGAAGGCGCCAAGCTGTCCGATGCAGCGTCTGCCGTGAATACAGCAGGCCAACAGCAGTTGGAGGCGCTGGTCAAGCGCGAGGAATATAAAGGCAAAGCGGGACAAAGTTTGCTGCTGCTGAACCCCACCGGCATCGCCGCCGACCGTTTGTTGCTGCTGGGTTTGGGCTCCCCCGACAAGGATGGGGCCGTGAGTGTCGAGAATTTCCGCAAAGCCGTGGCCAAAATTCCCGAAGCCCTCAAATCCACCCCCTCGCGGGAGATCGCTGTCAGCCTGGCGGACGTCAAGGTCAAGGATCAGGATATAAACTGGCAAGCGCGGCAGGTCGCCGAAGCACTGGAACTCTCGACATACCGTTTTGATAAATTCAAAAGCCAACCGTCGGAAAATGGTTTCGCCCCCACCAAGCTCATCTTTGGTTGCGATAAAAAGCAGGTGACTGCAGCAACGCGCGGCCTGGAAACCGGTAAAGCCATCGCCATGGGTATGAACCTCGCCCGCGACCTGGGCAACCTGCCCGGCAACGTCTGCACCCCGACCTATCTCGCCAATGAAGCCAAGCGCCTCGCCCGCAACCAGACCAAGCTGACGGTGAAGGTGCTGGAAGAAAAACAGATGAAGGAGCTGGGGATGAATTCCCTGCTGTCCGTGGCAGCCGGCAGCGACCAGCCCGCCAAGCTGATTGTGCTGGAGTATAAAGGCGGCAGTAAAAATGACGCGCCCATCGCACTGGTCGGTAAAGGTATTACCTTCGATACCGGCGGTATCAGCCTCAAGCCCGGCGCCGGCATGGATGAAATGAAATTTGATATGTGCGGCGCGGCCAGCGTGCTCGGCACCTTCCACGCCCTGCTTGAACTGGACTTGCCCATGAACGTGGTGGGCGTTATCGCAGCCAGCGAAAATATGCCCAACGGCAATGCCACCAAGCCCGGCGACATTGTTACCTCCATGTCCGGCCAGACCATTGAGATCCTCAACACCGACGCCGAAGGCCGCCTGGTATTGTGCGATGCCTTGACCTACACCGAGCGTTTCAAACCCAGGACGGTGATCGACATTGCCACGCTGACCGGCGCCTGTGTGATTG